>CALLPK010000101.1 GCA_938015415.1 uncultured Saprospiraceae bacterium | reverse complement strand
TTACAATTTAACGGAACGGCGGGTGTCTGGCGACGGAGTTGTATCGAAGACGCAGGCGGCTGGGAAGCGGATACGTTGACCGAAGACCTGGATTTAAGCTACCGGGCACAACTCAAAGGCTGGGATATTTCTTACCTGGAACATTTTGGTTCTCCGGCAGAATTGCCCGCCGAAATGAATGGATTGAAGTCACAACAATTTCGCTGGATGAAAGGCGGTGCAGAAAATGCGCGTAAATTGTTACCAACTATCTGGAAATCAGATTTAACTACCCGCAAAAAATTACATGCCACGGGACATTTGATGGGAAGCGGCGTTTTTATCTGTATTTTTATTTCGGCAATTATTAGTGTACCGTTGGTATCTGTTTTACACACCGTAACTATGGGAGTTGATCTGCGATTTATGGGAATTTTCTTGTTGGGGTTACCTGCGATTTTAGCCGTTTACTACGTTGCTAATGTACAGGCAGAACTCGAAAACCAACCTTTTCTAAAAAAGCTGGTCAAATTTATTTTTCTGTTCCCCGTTTTTCTGGCGCTGTCCATGGGACTTTCTTTGCACAATACCATCGCGGTGATCCAGGGATATTTGGGTAAGCAATCGCCTTTTGTCCGCACGCCAAAATTTAATATTAAAAACATCAAAGACAGTTTTAAAAAGCAAAAATATTTAGGTCGTAAAATTTCCTGGACGACGCTTTTCGAAGGATTTCTGTCGCTTTATTTTTTAGGTGGTATTCTCTGGGGATTACATATTGAACAAAACACTTTTCTAATTTTCCACGCGATGCTGATGATTGGATTTGGAACCATTTGTTTTTATTCGGTTCGTCATGTTAGTTTTAAGTAAGATGAGGGGGCTATACGACCAAGTGTGTCATTTGGCATCCCGCACCTTGTGTTCCTAAAGGAAAGCTTCCGCGCTGACACACTTTACGGGATACTCCCAATGAGTGTGTAAAAATTAGGGAGGAGTTTGTTTTTTTTGCCCAGCTACCTACTGACTTCCTAAAGGAAGAACCGCCTCCCGCGCTTATATTTTTGGTGAATCTCATTTTGATTTTTTACCTTTTTGCCCGGTGGCCTTAACTTCCTTCAGTACTACGTTTAAAATACAAGTAGCACTAAACTCTGATTTTTAACTTCTCAACAATGAGAAGATAATACTATCTTAGCGCAGTCTTAGGAGTAGCATCAATCTCAAAATGTCCAGTAATAATGGGACTCAATTTTTTAGCCGGCACTATTTTTTTAGCGATTATTGCTTTTCTGGGTTACTATCCGGAGCAGCAGGATTTTGGTTATTTGCTATCTGGTTTCTTGGCGGCATTTGGTGGCTATTATTTTTTTTGTAAAAGACTCGTTACGCAACAAAGTCTGGCTTTCTGGCTTGGCATAGCGGTAGTGGCGCGTTTCCTTCTCTTATTTTCGTTACCCAATTTATCCGACGATGTGTACCGTTTTATCTGGGATGGCAGATTACTCAATCAGGGCATCAATCCGTTTGAGCAGTTGCCGGGATATTATCTTTTAGCGGGTAATGAGGTGAGCGGTATTACCCAAGCCTTATTTGACCAGCTCAATTCTCCCGAATATTTTACGGTGTATCCTCCGGTTTGCCAGGCGATTTTTGCGTTTAGTACCTGGCTGTTTCCGAACAGTATTTTAGGGTCGGTGGTGGCGATGAAAAGCTTTTTTCTGATTTTTGAAATGGGGACCTTGTTTTTGGGAATTCGCTTGCTGGGTCATTTTAAAATGGATAGAAAACAAATTCTTTGGTACGCACTCAATCCGTTGATCATTCTGGAACTGACGGGGAATCTGCATTTCGAAGCGTTGATGGTTTTCTTTTTGACGGCGGCGATTTATTTTTATGTGAAGTCTGGGATGGTTCTGTCTTTGGGCCTCCCGCACCTCGATCCTAAAGGAAGCCACGCGCGCGAACCCACATTATCACATGCAACCCCGAATTCAGAGGGAATCCTGATACATGGGCATACTTTGGGAAACCTCATTTTATCAGGTGTCATGATGGGTTTTGCCATTGCGACGAAGCTGTTGCCGTTGATGTTTTTGCCTTTTTTTATCAAGCGCCTGGGATGGAAAAAAGCGGTGATTTATTTTGGGGTGATTGGGGTGACGGTGGTGGCGTTGTTTGCGCCGTTGTTTAGTGATGTTTTTCTAAATAATATTGGCTCCAGCATTAGCTTGTATTTTCAGCGATTTGAATTTAATGGGAGTATTTATTATTTGCTACGGTGGTTGGGTTTAAAAATTTCGGGTTATAATCTGATTCGTTTTATTGGGCCGATACTAGGGTTGATTGTTTTTATTGGAATCCTTTTCCGAGCATTTATGGAAAGTGATTGGAATGATGACGGTAGTCCGTCTGTCTTTTTGCCATCTCACACCTCGGTCCTAAAGGAAGCCTCGCGCGCAGACAGACTAAGGCAAAGGAGTCCACAGGAGTTATCTACTTTACAGTTATTTAGGCAGATGCTCTTTGCGTTGACGTTGTTTTTGTTTTGTACCACGACGGTGATGCCCTGGTATTTGAGCGGGTTGATTTTGTTTTCTGTCTTTACGGGACATCGGTATCCGCTGGTTTGGTCTTTTATGATTTTGGGGACGTATGTGAATTATATGAATCCGGTTTTTGAGGAGAATTTGTGGGTGGTGGGGGTTGAGTATGCGGTGGTGGGATTTTTTGTGTGGCGGGAGCGGAGGTTGTTTTTTCAGAAATGATAGCCTACGTTAAAATTCACGGCATAACGATTCACCTCATTAAAAGTAAAGAAGATTTCATCCGCAATAAAAAAATATTCTCCCGATAATCCAAAGAAAATATTCTTGCTTATATTCTCCGTTCCTTTTGGATAGAATCGAAAGCCAATTGTTCCGCTTACGTTATTTTTTGTTACTGAAAAATCTTGCTCTCGTTTGGATGGACCGTTCGGCGTTGTAATCTCAGTATTTATTTTCCCACTAAAATTATGTTGATATTTTGCTCCCGCAAGTAGCGCAACTTTTGATCCTAGCTGAATGTCTAAAAATAGGGGTACTCCTATATTAAAGGAACGAATACTACTGGATTGCGCTGTACTTACTATTATTGGATTTAGCTGATTACCTCCTACAAGCCTTCGACTGTGATTTTCTCCATATCTGGTCAGACCAAATTCAAGACCAAAATTAAATCCCAGTTTCTCGGTGCAGCCATAGCGCAGTCCTGTACGTAGCGTATTACTCAGCTTTGCGGCGCTCCCTAAATTTTCACTGTTGTATAATGGATGCTCGGAAATTAGAATATTGATGAGGCCCACTTCGCCACTTAAAAAATAAGTACCTTTAGTGTCTTGGGCGGTTGTGGTGAATGCGAAGATTAAGAAGAATAGTAAAAATAAATTTTTCACGGTATTAATTTTGAAGAAAGATTAATTAAATTTTATAACGGACTGCCACTGAGAAATACTGAAACGAAAGCTTATTTATTAATAACTTATCATATGAAATCTCAAAAGCAATATTTATTATTTCTATACCAACTCCGAGATCCCCAACTAAAGAAAAAGCCTTCTCTCGATAAATAGGCGCAGAACTTGGATTTAACAATGCAATACTTTCAACGAATTCTCTCTCGCCGTCTATTTCCTTGACTATATCAGTACTTATATAAGTATTTAATTCTTTTGAGGATAACCTCCATTGAGGTTGAACTCCAACAAGTAAGTATAATTTAGGTGATAGTATATAGTCAAAACGAGCTGTAAACTTAGATGAGATTATTAGTTCCTTAGAACTAAGTACGTGATGATTTATATGCAGAATAGTATCTGGCTGAGGTAAATTTGCATTAAAATCTCTATTGATCAAATTAGAAAAAGATAGACTATTAAATCCTATTCCAGTAGAAAGCCTCATTCTCTTTAAAAGATGAAACTCAACGAAGCCATGACCTCCCCACCCTTTACTATTAGGGATTACTTCAAATCTTTTTTCTAACCCAAGTTTCTCTGGATTAGAAAAACTGTAATTCATCTCCACACCGTAAGAAACCTGCCTTAAAGAGTCACTTGTGGCATAGGAATATTGAAATGTAAAGAAAATCAACAAGAAAATAGTGGGAAATAATCTCATAAAAGGGTAATAAAAAAGTTATTTAGAATAATCCAAAATTATCTATGAAATGATTAAATTATTCGGCTTTTTTCTCGTCAATAGCATGTCTATCTACTCAAAAAAGAGGTCTCCGCACAATCAACTACATGTCAAGCAAGGATCTAAAAAAATTTCTTTAGTTCTCGTCTATTTTTCGAATTAGCTTCTTTTTGAATTATTAAATCATTTCAAATTATAAAAATAAAACTTTCATATTTCTTATAACCACTTAAAATAAACTACAATGGTTAAGGATAAGTCATTGGCAATGTGGTCGATGCTAATTTTTCTCCAAAAAAATTTGGTCCGAAAAAATCAGCATCGACCACATTATCAGATACTTATCCTCAACTTTTGTGCTCCTCTTTAACAGTTTTAGTATTATTCTTTATGCAATTTCATTTTTATAGCATTAGAATAGCGACTAAATTACTTTTTTTAATAGTAAAGTAAAACAGTACCACTAAATTCTCTAATATCATTAACTCCATCTGGACAAAATTCTTCTTCCTGCAAATCGTCACTATTTTCACATAGATACTCACAGGGGATAAGCTCTTTTGTGCAGCTTGCGATAACCAAATCAAATTTGTATTCACCATATCCATGGTATTCATATGCATGTGGATCATCATCGTTTGACCCTACTGGATAAGAAAGGTCACGACATCGATCATCTGGAATATCTCCTTGATTACAACCATAACCTGCTTGACAATTGAAATTTAGAAAATCCTCACATCGCATTATACCATCCCATTCGAGCTCTTTCCCTGTAAGTCCTTTGGTTGCTCCTTGCTCAATAGTAGCCTCTTTTATCCAAACAATACGTTCATTAGAAGCAATAATAGTTAATTTTGCATAATATATACTTGAACCATCATAAGAAAGACTTTCACAATCATTAGGATCTTCGAGATATCCAAAATATGGTTTAAAAGTCCTCACTTCTGGATCATTAGGCACCCGACGATTAAAAGGATCTAAGAAATCTGGAAAGTTAATAGCCCATGGTTTTGAAAATACATTTGTACTATATTCTTCCAACCACCCTTCTTTCCAACATAAAGTCTCATTCTCATCTAATAGACACACATCATCTAAAACAGAAAAGTCAAAATCAATATAGTAATATGCTCTAGTAATTGGTCTAACTCCATACAAAATTGACCTATCTATCTCAATTTTATACGTAATTGACCTATTTGTATTAGATACATATTCTCCTTGAAACTCATGATAAAAATTATTTTCTGGATCTAATGCAAAAAGATTCTCAATCACCTCTGGAACAACATCGAAATCAAAATTTACAGTAACTAAATAAGTTGAATAACATAAATCATAAGTTTCATTTACTTCTACATCAAAATCATCTCCACCAACCGTCACCGTTCTCATATCTTCACAACGGTCAGGAGCAGTGTACGTTAAAAAATAATCTCTATCAAAAACATCATTAGTACCAGATACCTCGTCTGGCCGAATTGTTGGCAAAGCAACCGTATTATCAACAAAATAATAGGCAGGTTGCCAATCGAATGTACAGCCTTCACAATCTACCTCACCTTGAAAAGTAAACTCATCATGAGCCGTAGTACATGCCAATAAATAATCACAATAATCAACAACATTATTGACGCAGGATTTTTCAAATTGTATAGATTCAGTAGTTGTTCCACAATCTCCGAATACAGATACTTCAGCAAAATACGTAACACATTCTTCCGTGAATCCGGAAGCACTAACATACTCAGATAATACATCAGGAAACGAAGCATCATATTCTGGTTCCTGAAGAGGAAATTCGAACTCATCGTACCTGGTATTACCGTTAAGTTTTCCAACCTTCCATTGGTAGGAGCTGTACCCCCCTCCATTAACAGTTAACGAAACAAGTTCATCCGAACAATAGATATCGTTAGCTAATATCTCAATCTCTGGGTTAAGTAAATTTGCATCCGTACACAATCCGTCTATATATACATATCCAAAATGTCCACCTGCATCACAATCTCGAACACTAAATTTTATACAGGCTTCGCTACCTAGATATTCACTTAAATCGTGAAAAGCACAAGTCCATGATTTAAATTTTAAATTGTTAATCGGACCGTCATCGAAAAATCCATCATCTGATATTATCTTATCACCAATATTTTCATTTTGATCATTGATAAGAATATCATATTGGAAAAATGGCTTCTCGTCATCATCATTATGTCCATCAAGTAGAACTGGTGCATATAGAAAACTAAAATCTTGGTTATCCTCGTTAACAATGAAACAAAATTCAGCAATATTTAGGTCATCATTATCTCTATTTGAAGGTGGAGATGGATTAGAAGTCGGTCCTGGTGCACCTAGCTTAAGCATATATGCGCCCAATGCTGACCAAGTTCCATTAATATCAGGAACTAATGGATCGATAAAACCTTCTGTAGGAAGGATATAATATTCGGGATAATCAGAACTGATAAGATCGCCACTTAAAACACTTCTTCGCTCAAACGTCCAACCCTCATCACCCAACTCTAAATCTCCATTTCCACAATCAGAAGTCAGTATTCCTGCTGTTGCAGCAAGCACAACTGGATTATTTACATATGGTACCTCACAAATATCATTTTTAACGACTAAATCATATTCACCTTCTCCTAAATTATCAAACAAATGCTTAGGAGAATATTCTTCTGCCCGGTTAAATTCAACATAAGTCATTCCATTGTCAATACTGTATAACACCTCACTTTCTCTTTTATTAGCTACATTAACTAGGATTTGACCATCTTCACAAGTTGGGCAGGAGGGATCATATTTATCAACTTTAAATATCACCGGAGCACAATCATTATCCTCACAATCAACCCTCCCGTCACAATCGTCATCTTCTCCGTTTCCACAAATTTCACCACTACTTCCAGGACCTGGCTCTATACCGAGTAATTCGACTTCTGTAAGTGCAACAAATCCTTTTCTGTCTAGCTGAATTCGGACATATCTACCTGATTTATTATTTAATGGAATTTCTACTCCAGACTCAATTGGAGCATCTACATAGATAAACTCTACCAACGGAGACGATATAGTTTCAGAAAGATTAGAATTTCCAAATGGATAGTCTGAAATTAAAATGTAAAAACCTCCTGCTCCCTTTCGAAGTATATCTCGGGGATAGTAAAGAGATATCCCTGATAGAACAGTTTGGTTTTCTAAGGTAAGTTGAAAATATGGATTATCTTGTATTTGGGTTTTTGTTGATCTATTATTATCAAGACGTCCATTACTTATTCCATCGATTGCCCGCTCGGGAAGATTATTTCCATCCGTAGTGGATTGATCAACACTAAGTATTCCGATAGGGTTATTAAGATTATCGCAATCGGCGGCTGTATGTTGTTCGAAAATAATTTGTCCCAAAAGCTGTTGGAAAGAGAAAACAACAAATAAGATTATTAATATATTATATTTCATGATTATTTTTTTATGGAAAATGACTTTAGTTTCTTAAACGACTTATCGACCTAAATAGGAGATTTTTTCTGAATGGATTATTTGTCCATCCGAATATATACAGACGATATAAACTCCTACTTTCAGGTTACTTAAGTCTAGTTCAGTAGTATCCATTTTATCTAATTCCTGACTTTTGACTTCTTGCTGGAGAATGTTGAATATGGAAACATATCCATCTTTTTCTTCCGGATAAATTATATTCAAAACTGAATTCACGGGGTTTGGAAAAAGCTTAACACCACCAGAAGAGATAGAAGTATTTTGCTGATCTAGTAAATCATCACAGTTTTCTTCGCCTGTAACTTCAACCGTATTTGAAACAAAAACATCATATTCTACTTTACTGGATTTTTGATATTTCATTTTATCCATGAAAACCTTTGTAATTTTTTTCTCTTTCGTATTCGCAGGAATCACCGACACTCTATAAGTTCCAACAGGGAGATCTGTGAAGGTTTTAACGTTTTCAAGACTATTCACCACCTCGATTTTCTCCCAAACATTTTTAATTAGTTCCTTTTCAAGTACATAGCTCAATTCACGCATTCTATTTTCTTGTCCTAAATGATCGTCATAATAGACGATAATGTCTTTACAATTCTGAACTTCCAGATAACTTTGGGCATGGATATTACCTGGTAAAACCCCTAGCATACAGCACATCGAAATAAAAAGGTATTTAATTTCCATAATTTTACGTTTAATTTTTTATAATTTTTCTTCGAACATATCATTGCAACAAAACTTATCTCAGACACATAGCATTGCCTAGGAAAACTTAACCGGATTGACCCGCTTAATTTTTCGGACATAGAAATTCCTTTGCAATCAAACGATTACAAAACAACTCTTCTCTCTCAATTTAAATATGTACATTGTTGAACGCCAAAAAACCTTAAGAAAAAATGATTATTAGCCTTTAGAAAAACCAGGAAGGTCCTGACAAACGTAAACTTAAACAATACTTTTCAAAAAAAAAAAAAAACGATAATAATTCTAAAACTTTAACACTTCTCTCCCTCAAATAGGAGAAGTCCGACTATAATTTTGAGGTTAGAATCTCTACTATGTCGGCCCAAACATTTGACAGTTAAGTTAAATTGTCCGTTTTAGGATTAAGCCGGCAGATGCTCTTTGCGTTGACGTTGTTTTTGTTTTGTACGACGACGGTGATGCCCTGGTACCTGAGCGGGTTGATTTTGTTTTCTGTCTTTACGGGACATCGGTATCCGCTGGTTTGGTCTTTTATGATTTTGGGGACGTACGTGAATTATATGAATCCGGTTTTTACGGAGAATTTGTGGGTGGTGGGGGTTGAGTATGCGGTGGTGGGATTTTTTGTGTGGCGGGATTTTCGATTAAATGCTTCTTATTTGCCCGCACCCTGACTCTAAAAAACCTATCCCATAGAAACCTTCACAGGGACAAGTTTTACTTTTTGTAAAGTCTAAAAAGAGTGGAGATAGTAATTTAAACCGAGGGTGAATTGTCTGTTTTTTCTTTTTGACTTACCAGACTGTTTGTTAACATTTAATAAGCCATAATAAAATGAACCAGCCAAGTGAAGTTTATTGGTTAATCCATAAGAGATACCTGACGTAATCCCCAGATCTAATTTATTAAATTGAAAATTCGTATTTTCTCCTTCATTCTGGCTGGCTTCCCCATTAAAAAGAATATCATCTTTATATCTAGATTTTGTGTTCAGTAAGAACATAGATTGGATTCCAGCATTTATTTTTAGCTTACCCAGGTTGTGAAAGTAATATATCGGCACTCCAATATAATTTGATTGAAAACTAGTCGAGGTTGTTCTACTGCCAACTACTTCGCGCATTAATGTTTCTGGATTTATTGTATAAAGTTCTAGATCACTTATTTCTTTTTCACCTTTAAGCGAAACCCATAATAGTTTCACTCCAAAACCAAAGCTTGGTTTTTTATTTTTCTCAAGCAGAACTCCAAGATTTCCCGATAATACTAGATTATCTTTGTTGCTTCCTTCTGATTCTATATCATGATGAATTTTACTTAGGCCAATATTTCCAGTTACCCCAAATATAGCGTTTTGGCAGAACAATGAATCTATTGAGAAGAAAAGAAACGTTAGCGTGAGACTAATCAGTTTAAAATGCATAAAAACATATTTTATTTGTTAGTTGACTAAAAAAAATATAATTTTCAATCTTCGCATTCGAACCATATATCATTTCCATTCTGTAAAAATGGTCCAGGTTCAATTCTTCGTCCTCCTCCTCTACAAATCCAGCAAGTATCATTATGAAAAACTAAATCATCTGTGAAGTACAGCGTATCCTCTTCCCAATCTTCGGAACAATTACAGTCGTTATTGCAGCTAGTAAAAAGTGCTGTAAATATTAACAAGACTATTAATACTTTTTTTATTCTAATCATAAATTATTTATTTATCTAACAAAAATAACATCAATCTTCCAAAAACAATCAGGACACAATTGAATCTCGAAATTCTTCAGCAGTATAGTCTTAAATGATCGATTAACATTATCTACCATAAAAAATATATTTTACTGTTTTGTACTCATCTCCCCTTCCCAATTCTATACCCAACCGTTAAATCAATCCTATTGTTTCCCACTGGGACGCGGTTGGCCTCAAATTTATTTATTCTAAGGTACACTAAATTAATATTTACTCTTTTTATTTCTAGTGAGATAGCGGCATTTAATCCAAAGAAAAATTTGTTTGCTTTCATTTGAAGAACTTCACCGTCTTCATGACTAGTTTTATTTAACTCCATAAATGATCTTATCAATGATGGACCCAATCCAACTGATAGATTTTCATATAAATTGTAACGACCGTTTAAATCGATATTCAAATCCTGATGCTTCCATTCATAATCAGCACCTGGACCAAAATCTCCATATTCAGTCCACGCTACGTCGTTTCGATCCGCATAAGATATTCTTAATTTTGTAGTCCATTTTTCATAAATTAGCATTCGAGCGGATACACCCAACAGAAGATTGATTTTTTTCGAATTAATATTGTAACTTGATCCCCATGGCGATACTGGATATAACTTAAATGGCAAATAACTCACCCCAATCTCTGGACTGATTGTGATCTGACCATTGACAGATAAAGCAGAAAATAAAGATACGATAAGAATGCAAAGGGATATTTTATTTTTCATGGTTTGTATTTTATATTTGGTTAGAGCTTGTCCAGATTTTCACAAAATACAAAATTGTAAAAATCTGGACAAGCCCCAAGCATTTTTCCTCACTCCACCACCTCAAATCCAAAGAAGCCATTAAACTCAACTGCTAAGCTACCTGTTTTTAGTGGACCTATGGAATTCTCAATGGTACCTACACCACCTCCATAAACTTCCTCATCCAAATAAATCAGCTCATCCTCAAATAACTCTAAATGGGTTTCTCCTGTTATCATACTGCATATATAATATTGTAATAATCCAGTACATTGCCCCTCAAAAGTAATGGCGTCAGCTTCCGCATTCAAATCTGCACTACCACTTCCCAAATGCTCCTGAAATAAATCCGTAAAGACTAAAACATATCTTCCTGCTTCCTCCAAAATAACTTTCATCTCAAATTCATACATACCATTTTGATACACTGTGTTAGCTTTATAACCATCAGCATAGTTACTTGAAAAATTATAAAAGGGTTGATAAACATCTGCTACAGATGACTCATTTACTCGGTATCCGGCATCCCAATTTAACCCATCATAAAACCGGTAAAGTAAAGTAACAGGTTTAAAAGGAAACCCCTCAATTTTAAAGGTCTGCTGCGTTCCGATATCTTCGATGGAGTCTGAAAATATAGTACTGATTCTAAGAGTGTCACCAACGGTGTACGTTAATTGATGAGGAGTAATGGTAATGGGAACTTTGAGGTAATGTCCGCTATACTTCAGGTCATAAGGACAGTTTTCCTCAAAATATTCTTCATTTTTCTCATCGCGATTCTCACAGCTGGCGGCTAATAAAAGGGGTATTATGAATAATAGTAAATATTTCATCTTATCTTTTGATTTAGTGGAGGAATGTCAAACGCGATAATAATGCCTCTAAAAATGATACCTCACATTAAAATTCACTGCGTAGCGATGCACCTCGTTAAAAGCAAAGAAAATTTCATCCGCAATGAAAAAATATTCTCCTGATAATCCAAAGAAAATATTCTTGATGATGTCCTCCGTTCCTTTTGGATAGAATCGAAAGCCAATCGTTCCGCTAACGTTATTTTTCATGATCGGATATCAAGAAAAAGCAAGTTAATCATATTTTATACCGTATTCGAAAATCCCAAAAATTGAGTACTCCGAATAATTTTGTAGTTGCTTTGTTCAAAGAAACCTCAAAAGCGATATTCTTTATTTCAACACCAACTCCGATATGTCCAGCTATAGAAAAATTTTCTTTTATATGGACCGGGGCAGGGTCTGGATCTGAAAGAATTACAGGACCATCAGACTCGTCTCCAAAAATATAAGTGTTTGTATAAATATTCGATTCCTGCAAACTTATTCTATAGGCTGGCTGAAGTCCAAGAAGTATGTAGATTTTAGGATTTAAAATATAATCAAACCGACAGGTAATAGTAGATGAAACCAATAATTCCTTCGCACTCACCAGATAATAATTTGTGTGTCGTATACTATCTGGCTGCGGTAAATTCGCATTAGTCTTACGATTGAAAAAATTAGAATAAGACAATCTGGTCAGCCCTATTCCCGTAGAAAATCTCACTCTTTCCAAAACATGAAACTCAGCGAATCCGAGGACTCCCCACGAATTAGCAGTCCGTTTTGCCCTGTTTGATGAATATCGTTTTGGTAAAAAAGACAAATTGTAGTTTGCCTCTACCCCGAACATAACCTGCCGTAAAGAGTCTTTTGTGGCGTAAGATTTTGGAAGTAAAAATAAAAACAGTAGCAAAAAAGTCGATAATATCTTCATAATATACTGTGAATTAATCTTGTTAGATTGTTAAGGGGGATTTAACTCATCTCCCCTTCCCAATTCTATACCCAACTGTTAAATCAATCCTACTGTTTCCATTTGGTACGCGCCATGTCAACTTCCCATTATACCTGCGTGTTCTAAGGTACATTAAATTAATATTTATCCTTTCCATTTTCATTGAAATCCCGGCATTTAATCCCAAAAAATGTTTGCTTCTTTTCTGAAGAGGGTATATATCTTCCCCGTTACGCTGTTGAGAAAATTCGAGAAAGCTTCTTATTAAAGATGGTCCTATTCCAATAGATACTTTTTTATTTAGTTGATAATGAACGTTTACATCAATATTTAAATCTTGATGCTTCCATTCGTAGTCAGTACTTACTAAGTTGATTTTGACCCACTCTATATCATTTCGATCCGCGTACGACATTCTGAGGTTGGCATTCCATTTTTTATGAATCGGCATTTGAGCAGAAATGCCAAACAAAAGAGTTGGCTTTTTCGATTTGATCACGTCAGTAGTAACCATTTCATTAATGGGATAAAAAGTAAATGGCAAATAACTCACCCCAATCTCTGGACTAATGGTGATTTGACTGTGGGCGGATAAAGTGGAAAATAAAGATAGAATAAGAATGCAAAGGAGTAATTTATTTTTCATGGTTTGTATTTTTTTAACATCTTCTGCAACTCAAGAAGTGGAGCTGCAAGGTTTAGAACCCCATCCCAGCCAACACCGTCTATCATTTAACATCGTAAAGTTAAAAAAATAAAATCAAAAATCTATTTTTTCAAGCGAGTAACACTCCCCCCTACACGTACCCCGCCGCCTGCAAATTAAACAACTCCGCGTACTTCCCATCTTTCTCCATCAACTCCTCGTGACTCCCCAATTCCAACAATTGACCATTTTCCAAAAACAAAATCCGGTCCGCCATCCGGACCGTCGAGAAACGGTGAGAGATCAAGACCGCCGATTTCCCCGTAATCAATTCCGCAAAACGCAAAAATACCTCATGTTCCGCCCGCGCATCCAGGGCCGAAGTCGGCTCGTCCAGAATCAACAACTGCGCCTCCCGCATATAGGCGCGCGCGAGCGCCACCTTCTGCCATTGCCCTCCCGACAATTCCACGCCATTGTTAAATCGCTTCCCTAATACCTGTTCGTACTGTCCCGGCAAGTCGTTAATTACCGTATCCGCCAGACTCTTTTCTGCGGCCTGCGTAATCACGGGCATATCTTTGTTCAATTCAATATTTCCCACCGCGATATTATCCGAAGCTTTCATCTGAAATCGAATATAATCCTGAAAGATGATCCCGATATTTTTTCGCAAGTCCAGCAGTTGGTAATCCCGTAAATCTTTTCCGTCCAGTAAAATACGGCCTTCACTCGGTTCGTAAAGTCGGGCCAGTAGCTTTACCAAAGTGGTTTTTCCCGCGCCGTTCTCCCCGACCAACGCCAGTTTTTCTCCTTTTTTTAAATGGAAGGATAAATTACGAATCGCATACTTTTCACTGTTGATATATTTAAAACTAACATTCTCGAAAGTAAAACCTTCCTGGATTGGCGTGGGAATCAGTTGCGAATTTTCTTTGTCCTTAATCGTTGGTTCCAGCGCCAGAAAATCAAATAAATCCTGGAGATACAAAGACCCTTCGGCAATTTTTGAAAACCGGTTCATAATGCCTTGCAGCATCCCCCGCATCTGCCGGAAAGAACCCGCCAAAAACGTCAGACTTCCCACCGTAATCAATCCCGCCGTGGTTTGCATAATGATAAAAACATACGCTCCGTAATAGGCTAAACTACCGATCGCCGACAGAAAACTTCCCCACCAGGCACGCTTGACAGAAATCTTTTTATTGGCTTCGTAATAGCGATCTGATAACTCCTTAAAACGAGTCGCCAGAAAACCGGACAGATTAAATATTTTGACTTCCTTCGCCGTTTCATCACTCGCCCCGACAAAACGGAGATAATCCAGCTCCCGCCGCTCGGGCGTCCAGCTACGCGTCAAAGAATACGTATGTTGATTGAAATGGGTCTCACCCAAAAAGGAAGGAATCACCGCTAAAAACAAGATTAACAACAACCACGGACTAAACGTCAACAATCCCGCTCCTAAAAATAACAACGTGATCATATCCTGCAACTGCGCCAACACCTGCGACATCAGCATGGTACGTCCCACCGTTTGGCGACGGGCCATTTCCAGCTTATCATAAAATTCCGGATCTTCGAATTGATATAAATCCAGCCGGGCCGCGTGCCGGATTAGCATCACCGAACTTCGATTGGCAAACAGATCTCCCAGCAAACTATCCAACAAGGCAATCGCCCGGTTCAACAACTCAGAAGCCACCGCCAATCCCAACTCAATGGCGACCATCGTCCACAGATAGTCTTTGGCACCATCGGTTACCTCAATTAGCCGAATTACTTCATCAATAATTTCTTTACCTACGTATAGAATCGCCAACGGAATGGCCGCCTTGAGAATCCTCAATACAATATTGAAAATAAAAAGGGTCTTACTGGTATCCCAAATTAATCGAAAAAACGGCGGTAGATTCTTCAGCGCCGCAAATTGGGTCGTAAATGATTTACTAACTTTTGGATCTTTTCTTCTGCTCATTTCTTAGTAACAGTTGATTGGGGGTATTAGTTCGTTGGGGCTTGAATCGTTGAGTTGTTGAGTTGTTGAGTTGTTGAGTTGAAATTTTAGTTAATCATTTAGTCCAGGTAAATTATTTAGTATTTTATAATCTATAATTTTTTCTTTCACAATATGGGGGTCAATATTGGCTTTTCCGGAATACCTTTTCATTTGCGATTTTCGCAAAGCATTGACCTTATTAGATATTTCAAAAATCAGGGGACGAAAACTATCTAATTGCTCTTTGGATATATAATTACGTCTTTGGGCAGCGAGGAGATGGCTGAACGTTTCTGCCAAACTACCATAAGCAATCTCCGAATATCTTGCCTGCTCCTTCATCGAAATACGGGCACTTCCTTCTGCTATATTCGCAGCAATGGAAGCACCTGACCTTCTTGCTTGACTAACCATTCCATACTTTTCTTCTTTCGGAAAATCATCCGTTAAATCGTAAATCATATCCGCAAATTCTAACGCTAAGCGGTGAACTTCTAATTTCTCAAAAGGAAAAACAAACATAACTTTAATCTATTATTAGGTTAAAAAAGAAAACCATCTATACCATATCCATAAGTTTCACACAACTTATTTTAAAATCTACCCAACCCAAATACATAACAAAAGTAGCTTACAAAAAAACAACTCAACGATTCAACGATTCAACAACTCAACAAGCAAAGCGATTCAACATAAACTCAACGATTCAACAAAACACTCAACACCTTATCAAAAACCCTTACAATAATCCGACGCTCTTTCGTAATAATATTAGCCGTTCCCTGCATCTCCTGACTAAAAGGAATCGCTTTATCATAAGTCGTCACCATCGCATCGGGTAGGTCTACCGTTACAAGATATTGTCCGTCGGCCTCCGGCACCAGAGAAACCTGTTCAACCGTCGCCTTCACCGCCCCAAACTCCTGATAAGGAAATCCATCCAAACGAATATTAACGGGCATTCCGACACTTATTTTTCCGGCCCCTCTGCGCGGCAACAAGGCCCTCCCAACCAATTTTACTTGATCAGATACCGGGACAATCGTGAAGATAATTTCGTTTTCTTTTACAAACTGCTGCGAAGCTAACAATCGGGTCATCGCCACTTTTCCTGCGATCGGGGCCGTAATAATAAATTTTCTTTTCCATTCCCGGATCGCTTCTTTCAAAACAGCAATTCCTTCGTTGACCCCCAGACTTTGATCGTAATCTGTATTTTTTTTAGCTTCTTTAAAATCCAGTACCATCAACTCCAGCTCTTCCATTTTTATATTATTGGTAATCACTTGATTTTGCAGACGCTCTAAATTTCCTCTCGCATTCAGATACGCTTCTTCGGTGGATTCAACCGATCCCATACTGACGCTCCCGTCCGCAAATAATATTTTCTGCCGTTTTCGTTTTACTTCTGCGACGGACAGCATCTCCCGCAGCGTATTTTCCTGCTGGCGGAGCGCTTCGTTCAATGACTTAATCTGAGTAATCTGCCGCTGAATAATTTCTGCTTTTTTACCAACTGTAGTGACCTTCAAATCAAATCGGTAGGCGGACCACTGCCGCACAAAATTAGCGTAAGCAGATTCCAGATCTCCCAGTTGTAAGTTTTCAGGTGGCGTAATCTGATCCAGCGGAATATTTTTTTGATCTATATTTTTTAAAAACAACGCGAGCCGATCAATCGATTTTTTTTCTGCATTATTATCCAAAACGATTAGTTCCTGACCACCTTCCACCACCGTCCCATCGGCAATCAGCAATTCGGCAATCTTACCATCTGCTCTGGAGACTACGCGCACTGGAGGATTCTCCGTGGTGAGCGTTATCCTCGCCGGAATCACATCCGGATACTTCATGATCCAGCTCAACGCCAGCAGCCCAATGGTGACGATCAGTACGATGACCATTCCCCAGTGTAAAAGCCAGCCCGGTGGATGTCCCATAATTTGCAATAAATCGTACTCGTCCCGGAGCTTGATTTCGTTAGCCGCTTTTTTTAGTTCTGTCTCTTCCATTTTTTAATTATTTTTTGGCTGGTTAGCAGGTTGGCCAGTGTTGGCTGACCTAGAGTTCTGGACAGAAAATGCTATTAAGTTATGGACACTTTTGTGCGTTAATCTATAGTTGGAGTTACCGCGTTTACTAAACCTACACTAAAATATGTGGATAGGTTTAGTAAACGTTCAATAGATGAAAATGTCCAAAACTTTGTGTCACTTTTTACCTAATACGCTAAGTCAGCCGACACCAGCCTTCTCAACTTCCCAACTCCAACTGATTCTTCACCAACGTATAATAAGCCCCTTTTTGTGCAACGAGTGTTTCGTGATTTCCTTCTTCGATCAACTGTCCATTTTCTAACACCACTATTTTATCCGCATTTTTTACCGTACTGAGGCGATGTGCCACGACCAACACCGTCCGCCCCTGAAAAAAATCGTCCATATTTTCCATGATTTTCTTTTCGTTCCGAGCATCTAAAGCATTTGTCGCTTCGTCAAAAAACAGGATATCCGGATTTTTATATACCGCTCTGGCAATCAACAACCGCTGTCGCTGACCTTGGCTGATACCGTTACCACGGGCACCGATCATCGTGTTATAGCCCAGCGGTAGCGATTCAATATATTCCTGAATATTAGCGATCTCAACGGCCCGCAGGAGCTTTACCCGATCCGGCTGCTGGTCACATTCACTGATATTATTAGCAATGGTATCTGAAAAAATAAAACCATCTTGTTTTACTGCTCCGCAGATACCCCGCCAGTTTCGCTTATTCAAATTATCCAGATTGGTTCCTCCGATTTTTATCGTGCCTTCCGTAGGAGAATAAAATCCCAATAGTAATTTTATCAAAGTTGTTTTTCCACTTCCACTCGTCCCGACGATGGCCGTTACTTTTCCACGGGGTATTTCCAGATTAATATTTTTTAAAACGGGAGCCGAAATCGGGTTATAACTAAAACTCATATTTTCAATCATAAAATTCCCCGTAGTCGGCATCACATTGATTTGTCCACCCACTTCGGCCTCCTCTTCTTTGTCATGGATCTCCCCTAATCGATCCAGGCTGATTTGAGCATCTTGCGCACTACGAATAAAAGTAATGAGTTGGGTAAGTGGGGTGTTCAATTGTCCAATAATATACTGTACCGCCAGCATCATTCCGAGCGTCATCTGCCCGTCGATGACCGCTTTAGCAGCAAAAAATGAGATTAAAATATCTTTTAATTGGGTAATAAATCCTGCGCCGATATCCTGATATTGGGTGATGCGGAGCGACTTCATTCCGACGTGAAATAACCGCGCTTGAATATTGGTCCATTGCCAGCGACGTTTCTTCTCGCTATTCTGCAGTTTTATCTCCTCCATTCCCTGAATGAGTTCGATCAGTGTATTGCGATTATCGGCAGCGTGTTGAAAGTTCTGGTAATCTACCGTTCTTCTTTTTTTCAAAAAAATCGTCACCCATAAAACGTATAGGATACTTGAAATTAAGAAGATAAAAAAGATCAACCGATTGTAAATCAGCAATACGATACTGAATACAATAATATTGAAAAAAGAAAAGATGGTTACTAAGGTGGAATCGGTCAGAAATCGTTCGATCCGATCGTGGTCGTTGATTCGTTGCAATAAATCTCCGGTAGACTTGGCGTCAAAAAATCCAATGGGTAGACGGATTAGTTTCATTAAAAAATCCGCGATCAGACTCACGTTGATCCTTGTACCAATGTGCAACAAGATCCAGCTTTGCAGGAACTGCACCATAATTCTACCCAAAAAAATCATCAACTGAGCAATGAGAATCAGGTAAATAAAATCAATATCCTGATTTTCGATCCCAATATCTACCAATGCCTGCGTTAAAAACGGAAAAATTAACTGAAAAATACTCGCCAGTAAAAGCCCGATAAATAACTGAGCGACCAACTGCTTATAATGGAGTAAATGTTTAAATAGGAATCCGAACCCTGTTCGATTGACCTTCTCTCCTTCTTCGGCAAAAAAGTCAGGTCCGGGTTCTAGGATTAGGGTAATTCCCGTTTCTCCATCGGATAGCCAGCCCCGCTCGAATGCTTTACGGGTAAGTTTTATTTTTCCTTTTGCCGGATCTGCTACCCAGACATGCTTGTTATCCATATTGTAGACAACCACAAAATGCCGCTGCTGCCAGTGCACGATACAGGGCAATCCCACCTGCGAAAGCGAAGCTTCTTCTTCGTCTTCGTGTTCATAAGGCAATCGTAAAGCCAGGGTTTGCATCCCAATCTGTTCCGCCGCCTCACTGATCCCCATGAGCGATACACCCTCCCGATCAATATAACTTTTATCCCGTAGTGTTTGCAGAGAAAAAGTCTTACCATAATATTCCGCAATTATCTTCAGACAGGTAGGACCACAGTCCATACTGTCATATTGCCGGTAAAATGGAAATTTCTTTTTGAAGATCATCCCCAAATATAAGGAATGAAGGTTAGAAATTTTACAAAAGAAAAGGTTTACCTGACAACTCGTGTCCGGTAAACCTTTTTATAAAAATATTTTATACTGTTTATTACGTTAGCATTTTTCTAAACGCTAATAACAGATTTTCTTAATAGGACCATAAATCATGTTCCCAGTTAAAAATCTCTTGTTTGATCTTGTCTGCCTCCAGTAATAGATCGACTCCGGAATATGTATCCTGTAGACGATAATCGTGTACGTTGGAGGCTTTCATAATATAGCTGGAAAAGAAACGCATTTCAAAAGTATCTTCCCAAGTCATCGGTGCCGCATCATTCCCGGCGTTAAAGACCTTATGGCGAGCGAGAATCTCGCGACATTCCGGATAATAAGCCCAAAACATTGGCTTCTCATAACGGAAATTACCATTTTCATCTTTTACGTCGATCATGGGTGCAATTCCCAAAATACGAGCTTGCAAAGTAGAAGTCTGTTCGTCAAAGAACCAAACTTCTTTAATTCGAAAGCGATTTACATCTTCCGGGTTCAATTCGTTACGAACTACCTGAATCTGCTCTTCGTAAGTCTCCGGATCGAAGGTAATTACGGTATCGGCCGTGGCACCCATGGTGGCCACTTCGTCAGCGGGCAGAGAAGCAGAGAATTTATCATCCTCCGTACTGTAAACGGTAATATCACCATTCACCGCAGCATCCATTAGAATTGAAAAGAAAGGCATTTCAGGATACGCGAAAGGAAGATTCATCTTCTCCCGAATATCAATGACTCGCCAAACCCGCTTTTCCCAGAAAACATCCGCTTCCCGAATTGGCTGGTAAGGTAGTACCATTCTTTCGTCAATAATTCTTTTTTCTACAATATCATCCAACGGCCGATCGCCGTCCGGATCACTAGCCTCCGTTCTTGGTGCCTCTGGCAACTGAGCAAAGGATTTAGTGGAGAAAAGAATCATCCCTAAAAAACATAAACTTAAAATTTTCACATAGATCTTCATAACAAACAGTTATTTTAGTACTTGGATAAAATTATTTAATCTTAAATACCATAGAGTTAATCTTACGACCCGCAGAATCACCAGGACACTTAGCTTTTACATTATCAAAGTAATAAGTATCACCAGGTTTAGCTGACTTTACCAAACGGCTGGATTTGTCGCTGTAACGAGCACCGGCATTGTTTGATTCGATCGGATCCTGTCGTGGCGCCAATTTCGTCAGAATAAATCCTTGAATTTTACATTTTGCGTCAAAGTCAAAGTTGTCCAGGAATGCTCCTACTCCACCTTGTGCTTTGAATTCTCCGTTACCCATCGTTCCTCCTGAGTTCTTACTCAATCGGGCTACTGGATCAGGAATACGCTTGATACGGAATGGGAAACCGGTTGCTTTCAACCCTTCTCCACTTACGGTAATTTTTGCTTCACCTGGTCTAGAGGCAGTAGCAACATATTTACCTTTACCGTTTGGCTTTAAAGTGATACCAGAACCATTTACTTTCAAAGAATTGGTAGGTACACCCGCTGCCGAAACAGATACTGGGTTTTCTACCCCGATGTAAAATACATTCATCTTATCAGCTGAAACACTTACACTACGTAGTCCAACTTCGTATTCGAAACCTTTCTTGTAAGTCTTTGTCTCATTGGTCACTGGATTAGTAACGCTAATTGAGGCATTATATTTCTTTATACCCGTACCATTTGCACCTTCCGTGTAAGTAGCGACTCCGTCTTTAACGGGTAATTTTCTACCATTTACACTAATAGATACCCCAGTACTGGAAGAAGCAGAAGCAGAAGCACTCAAGAATACATCCGTTTTGAACTGCTCACCCTGAATAACGTAAGTTTTATCAGGAGAAGAAACTACCTGGAATTTATCCAGCACAATATCTTCACCCCCTACTTTCTCAAGGTAATAATTCAGAATAGACGCTTCGGTAGACTTCGCATCATTCTTCCATTTGGTAAACATCGGCATCAAAGCACCTACGGGCATCTGACGGAAATTATAATCCGACCAGCTCGTTTTACCTTTAGCATCCTGCCAAGACTGATCGTCTATTTCTAGTGCTACTTTGCTAGCGAAACTTTCCCGATCCTTTTCATCGACTAAAGCTAGAAATTTTTCTCTGTATTCCAGAATCTTAGCTTTTAATTCTTCTCCGGTAGGACCTGTTACCAATTCACGGGTAGCAATATCCTTGTTCTTCTTATTTTTTAGTTCGCCAGGGTACTTTGGATCGTCCAGTGGATAATATTCGGCCATACTGGTCCAAATACCATCTACGTACTCTACAAATTCCTTGGAAAGCGCCCGAACTTGTGGTGCTTTTTCTCCGTAAACTCTTAATTCTGGCTTTTTCTTAGCCAATGTTTGAATCTGACTAGGTACTCCTTCGTTGGACGAATCCAGTACTGCGTTAGATTTCTGGAGACCTTTGTCTACCAGTTTAAATGCGTTAAATATTTCCGCAGATACGTTGAGGGCTAACATCGCTGTAAGTACTAAGTACATGATGTTAATCATCAACTGCCGCGGTTCCTTGGGAATTGACATATCCTATTAGGTTTTTATATGTTTTAAATAATGGAGGTGTAACCCAAAGGATTATCCAACTTTTTTACCAGATCCGGCAGATGAAGCCATCGCAGAAAGAACGTTTCCATAAACAGAGTTTAGAGAACCGAGGTTTCTATTCAAGGCAGAAATTTGCTCTTGGTAGCGCTTGGTATCTTCTAAAGAATCATTCATAGTCGCCATTGCTTCGTTCATACGTGTGTAGAAGTTGCTCATTGACTTTAGCTGATCTCCAGTACTGGAAAAATCGACTTCCTGTAATGATTTTAAAGAACCCAAGCTAGCAGACATGGTCTGTAGTTCAGATAACATTCCTCCTAATTGCTGCTCAACTACCTCACCGTTTAATCCAGGTGTATTTGCTGCGGCACCAAGAGGAGCTGCCGTTAAAGGCTGAATCTTAGAGTCATAATTTTCCAGACCTGGGTATAATTTTTCCCAGTAGTAATCCTTGTCTGGTGGTAACAATCCTAACATAAGGAATAATCCTGCTTCTGTTAAAAGTCCGGCAGTTAACATTTCAGATCCACCTTCCCAGGATTGGATTTTGAAAAGTGCTCCAATCATTACGACTGCGGCACCAACACCAATAATAAAATTCTTTAAATACTTAAACCAAGGAGATTTGTAAAAGGCCATTTTTCTGTTCTTTTAAAAAGGTTATTTAAATGAGTTAATAGTATGGGTTATATATTAACACAAATGTTGATAGTTATACCCTTGAACATAACGTTCAGGG
>CALLPK010000100.1 GCA_938015415.1 uncultured Saprospiraceae bacterium | reverse complement strand
GTGGCGTTGATCTTGCCAATCCAGACAATGTCTCTTTCGATGGCGTTGCTGCGGACACTTATATTTTTACCTATACCACGCCGGACAACGGAAATTGTCCCGGACAAGATTTTACCACTTCTATTATTGTCGAAAATTGTCTGTGTCCTTCCATTATCGGTGATCCTGTCAACTATAATGGTTGTCAGGGCGATGGTTTTGAAATTATGGTCAACGGTATGCTTTACAATCAAGCTAATCCGACCGGAACAGAAAATTTTACCAGTTTTAATACCGGATGTGATTCTATTGTCGACATCAACCTCGTCTTTGCTACACCGCCTAACGCGGGTACCGCCGGAATGCCCGTAACGCGCTGTAATAACGGTGGAAATATTGTTGATCTAAATAACTTGTTAACTGGAGCGGATCCTGGTGGAAGCTGGACCGAAACAAGTACGATGCCCTCTACGGGATTAAATGGAAACCAATTCGATCCTGAAGGTCAGGGCGTTGGAACCTATACTTTCCGTTATACCGTAATTAGTGGAAATAGCTGTCCGGATGATTTTACGGAAGTAACAATAGAGGTAGTTACAGGTAATACAGCAAGTCTTGAACCTCTGACAATCGTTTGTAACAGTGCCGTAAATGGAAACATTACCACCATTAACTTTAATACCATTATTACCGCGGGAGATACGAACGGAAACTGGACGGATACAGAAATGACGGGTGTCAATCTCTCGGACTTTAGTAACGTAGACTTTTCCGGCATCTCATTCGGAACCTATACGTTTACCTATACGACGACTATTGCAGGAAATTGTCTCGGACAAGCATATCAAGTAGAAATATTAGTGCGAGACTGTAATTGTACGCCAACTGGAGAAACGATCACCTACTCGGGATGTACGGGAGATGGGTTTACAACCCTGGTAAATGGCATTTTATATGATGAAAATAATCCAACAGGAACCGAAATTCTGCTCAATCAAACGAATTGCGATTCTATTGTTATTATTGATCTAAGTTTTAGCCCTGCTCCGACTATTGAAGCAGGAGATGATCGCTTTGTTTGTGTGGGCAACCCAATTGGTCTGACGGTAACGTTGGGAGGCGCAGCAACAATGGTAATCTGGTCTTCTACCGGAGATGGAAGTTTTGATGATGATCAGGGACTGAATCCAGTCTATACCCCCGGCCAGTCGGATATCAACAATGGTTTTGTATCACTGATTGCGACGACGGATAATGGTGGTACGACCTGTCCTCCAGCAACGGATATTTTCACCCTGAATTTTGTAACCGCGCTCACGGGTTCTATCAGCGGAGAAAGTACAGTATGTACCGGGGAACCAGCCGAAATCAGTTTTAACTTAAGCGGTGGAACGCTGTATAATATTACTTATAGTGATGGTACCAATATTTTTAATGAAACAGGTGTTCCCGATGGATTTACCGTTTTAGTCAATCCAACCATTAATACCACCTATACCCTGGAGTCTTTAACTGCTATTGATAATACCTGCCTGGCAACTATTCCAAATAATAGCGTAATGATAACGGTAGGAGAAATTAGTACTTCGGCGGTGGTAACCAGTGCATTTGATGGATTTGGGGTGAGTTGTA
This sequence comes from uncultured Saprospiraceae bacterium, assembly GCA_938015415.1. Lineage (GTDB taxonomy): Bacteria > Bacteroidota > Bacteroidia > Chitinophagales > Saprospiraceae > JALZUU01. Next base: position 11,676 of record CALLPK010000100.1, on the reverse strand, counting down.
ATGGTAGCTCGGATGGAGAAATTACCGTAACGTCCGTTTTGGGTATGCCACCGTTTAGCTATGCGTGGAGTAATGGTTCGACCAGTTCGGTAGCAGATAATTTAAGTGCTGGATTTTACACCGTTACCGTTACGGATGCCACGGGTTGTACCGAAGAAACAGGAACGACGATTACCGAACCTGCTCCCATCGATCTGACTTCTTCGACCATTTCACCCGAATGTTTTGGAGACAATAATGGCGTCATTTCTATTGATACGGTTACAGGAGGAAACGGACCGTACACATATTCAGTCGGCGATTTCCCCTTACAAGTGGTAAGTGGATTTCCGGTACTGACGCCCTTTTTAGAAGCTGGAAATTATGAGGTTACCCTACAGGATAGCGAAGGTTGTGAAACCCAAACCATCGTTGCTATTGCCCCGCCGATAGAATACGTGGCCGACCTCGGCAGAGATACGACGATTCTTTTGGGCGATAGCATTGAGTTGGAAGTCTTATTTAATTTTGACCCCGACAGTATCTTATGGACGTCGACTTTTGGGGATGCATGTGTAAGTTGTACGGCTCAATACGTGATGCCAGATAATACGAGTGCCTATAGTGTTTTTGCAACGGATTCAACTGGTTGTAGTACAAACACTGAGATATTGATTACCATAGATAAACCACGCCGTGTTTATATCCCAAATGCTTTCAGTCCGAATGGGGATGGAGTGAATGATATTTTCTATATTAATAGCAGTACGGAAGTCGATCGGATTACCAAGTTTAGTGTTTTTGATCGCTGGGGGGAATTGGTCTTTAACGCAGATAACAGTTTTACCAATGATCCGAGATCGGGCTGGAATGGAGAATTAAAAAGTGAGCGCCTGAACTCCGCGGTTTTTGTTTATGTGATTGAGGTATTATTTGTGGACGGAGAACGTAAGTTGTATTCGGGGGATGTGACGTTGGTGAGGTAGATTTTTTGATGTGCGGATTGGTAGATTGGTGGATTGGTGGATTGGTGGATTGGTGGATTAAAAAAAGGGCTAAAAAATCTAAAGATTTTTTAGCCCTTTTTTATTTGGGTACTGGTTGATAATTTTGTTGCGTTAGTCAAGGCTGGAGACTGATTAACCGATCAACTAATCAACATTTAAAAAAATATGCATTATTTTTGTATGTGACTTGAGCTAATTATCAAGACCCAGTTAAATAAAGACTCACTAGTTAGCAGATCGTCGTTTTATTTCGTCGCGAATTTCTGCAGCTCTTTCGTAGTCTTCGTCGGCCAGTACATCGTCGAGCATTTGGTTGAGGTCATCGTCCGAATATTGGGAGAGCGTTCCTTCTTTTTTTGCTTTTTTCTTTTTCTTGGGTCTTGGTTTTGCTCCACTGGAAGCAGCCAGGGCTTCGGTACTTTCATTTTCCTCGTTTTCTTCCAGAATAACACCGGCGGCGTCGAGGATAAACTCGTACGTATAAATGGGACACTCAAAGCGCACGGCCATGGCCAAGGCGTCAGAAGTACGAGAATCTATCTCTACTGATTTACCATTAATTTCACAAACCAGACGTGCATAAAAGATACCGTCAAGTAAATTATTGATGACAATCTCTTTTAATTCTACCTCAAAAGTTTCTAATGCACTTTTAAAAAGATCATGGGTTAGCGGGCGGTTGGGTGTCATACGCTCCATGGCTACGGCGATGGCCTGCGCTTCAAAGCCACCAATTACGATGGGCAAACGACGAGAGCCGTCTTGCTCCCCTAAAACGACCGCGTAATTATGCGATTGGGTTACAGAATGGGACAACGCAACGATATCCAGTTCAATCTTTTTCATATCTCCTTAGGTCTTGTGATGAGGATGTTGGTATTAACAGATTTACACATACAAATCCAAATTTTATACCATGTCTTTGAGGTTGCTTAAGTAACCTCTGATAATGAACTACTTAGAAAAATAAATTACTATTATTTTTAATTTAAATCACTCATTGTCAACCGCTTAATAGCGATTAAGTCTCAAATTCCATACTACTGGACATTTCTGTCCTTTTCTACCTCCCTGCCTCCTGAAGGAGTAGCTCCTAACCCGCAAATATCCAGTAGTGTGCTCAAATTCATCTAAAAATAAGCAAAAATTCTGCTAAGCGGATACAAATTTACGAAATTATAACAGGTGTGGGGGAAGGAATAGGTACAAATGAACAAAGGCATCCCGAAACGAGATGCCTTTGTGTTTTAAGGCAGGAATTGAAAAGTAATCCTATCCATTCGCCGCCTTATATTTCTTCAACGACTCCGTAATTCTCGGTACCACATCGAATAAATCACCTACGATTCCGTAATCCGCCGCCTTAAAGAACGGTGCTTCCGGATCTTTGTTGATCACTACGATTACCTTACTGCTGTTCACACCTGCCAAATGCTGAATCGCACCGGAGATTCCTGCTGCGATGTAAAGATTTGGACGAATCGCCACACCGGTCTGTCCTACATGTTCATGGTGAGGACGCCAGCCGGTATCCGCCACGGGGCGACTACACGCGGTGGTAGCTCCCAGCTCTGCGGCCAACTCTTCGATGATGCCCCAGTTTTCTGGTCCTTTCATCCCACGGCCCGCACTGACGACTAATTCTGCTTCTGGTAAAGGAACAGTACCAGCAACTGTTTTTCTGTCCTTTACAGTTACATTCGATGCAGGAATATTTACGTCCATACTTTCCGCCGTCACCTCACTTCCCGTCGCTTCGACCGGAATAGAATTTCCCATCAGGGATAAAACTTTTACCGGAGAGGATACCTCGTATTCTGCGATAGCTTTTCCGGAGAATACATTTTTCTTTACTTTAAAACCACCATCAACCGTTGGTAAGTGATTGACACCCGCTACGGAACCGGCATCAAGACGGACGGCCAGACGACCAATTAAAGATTTTCCGGCACTGCTGTGTGAAACGATCACTACTTTCGCATACAGCTGTTTCGCCACATCTGCGATCACCGAAGTATACACCTGACTATCAAAATTATTAAGTTGATCATTATTAATATGAATCACTTTTGCCGCTCCGTACTGACCGAGTTGACCAGCGTTATCAGCACTACCGAGTACCAGGGCGGCGCACTGGGTCCCCATTGCATCGGCTACTTTTTTTCCGTAAGTAACTGCTTCGAAGGATCCTTTTTTAAGTTGTCCATTTGGACTATCTGCGAGAACTAAAATCATTTTTTTGAATTTTTTTTTTGAAAAATTTGCTAATTGGTAGTTGGCTATTAGCTATTGGCTCCTTCGACCGCAATGCAATCGTAGTTAAACCAACTACTATCAGCTAAATACCAGTAGCTTTCTGAATTTGCCATTGGCCAACCGCTTTCTAAATAACTTTCGCCTCTTCGTGGAGCAATCGCACCAGTTCATCCATATTTTCCGGATCAATCATTTTGACGGCAGTTTTTCCTTCGGGCATTTCGTATGCCACGACTTTTGCGTGGTCAGCAGCAGCACCCGGTTCGACGACGTTGAGTGGTTTACGTTTGGCCATCATAATACCGCGCATGTTGGGGATCCGTTGTTCAGCCATTCCTTTAGCAGCACTTACTACGACAGGAGTAGATACCTCTACCTCTTCCGTTCCGCCTTCGATATCGCGACTGACGGTGGCGGTCGTACCGGCTACGTCCAGAGAAGTAGCGTAAGAAATATAAGGTAAGTCCAATAATTCGGCTAGCATCCCCCCTACTTCCGAACCATTATAGTCAATGGTTTCTTTTCCGGTAAGGATTAAATCAAATCCACCCGTTTTTGCATATTCGGCGATGTATTTAGCGGCAGTAAGCGCGCTTTGCGGTTCAGCATTAATTCGCACTGCATCATCTGCCCCGATAGCCAGACCTTTTCGAATAATGGGATCGTTGGCCGCAGGACCTACATTGATAATGGTCACCGTACCTCCATTTGCTTCTTTGAGCTCCAGGGCACGCACCAATGCGTACCATTCATCGTAAGGATTCATAATAAATTGGACACCGGCCGTATTAAATTCGGTACCGCTAAAACCAATTTTAGCAGTCGTTTCCGGTGTTTTACTGACACAAACTAAGATTTTCATACTTTTGAAATGTATTAGAGTTTAAATGATCGTTGTGAGCGGGAAGAATTTTAACGTAAGCCCACATTTTATGATTAACCTTTAAAAAACTTATTTGTTACTTAGAGGTTTAAGGTTATTTCTTATTGCCACAAATATAAGGGTTTTCAGAATTGAATCCACTATTTTAGCGAAATTTCGCTAAAATCAAACAACAGAACTTAACTTTCTTAAAATCAAATCATTAAATATTGATTTAATTAAAATACATCAAACAAAGGCTGATTTTCAGTCAAAATATTGTCAAGAATATGGAATCGAACCGTTTACAACAGTTATTGAATTTTCTGGAAAACAGTCCGGGAGATGCGTTTATTAGTTTTGCTATTGCCAAAGAATACGAAGGATTGGGTCTACTGGATAAGGCGTTAGCCGCTTACGAAGCCCTGGTAAAATCACAGCCTAATTACGTGGGCACCTATTATCATCTGGGAAAATTATACGAAAAACTGGAAAAGTACGAAGCAGCAGAAATGACTTTTACAACGGGAATTACCGTGGCCAAAGCCGCCGGAGACAAGCACGCAGCCGGTGAGTTGCAGGGAGCTCTTGATATGTTATGAGGTGAGAAACTGCTAATGGTATGATTAATTTTTATACAAGAAATTTTCAGATTATGTAGTTTGGCTTAAACAACCTTCCTACATAGCAGGTTCAATAACCTGATAATAAAGTTATCCTGAAAAGTAAGATACCGCTCTCTAGTATTTTACTACATTTGTCCCCAACTAAAGTACTTACATAAAAAAATAAATGGATCCTATTATCATTATGTGGCTGGGTTTTATTCTGGCAGCATATTCCGTTGTTGGAAACGACGTTATACAAACCTTAGGGACTTTTCTTTCATCCAATGAAGATAAACCGTGGTATTTGTTATGGTTATTCGCCGGAGGAATTATGACCGTTACCCTTGTCTATGGTTGGTATCAACATGGAGGGGACGTTTCTTATCAGCGATTAGTTGGAGACGCGGCAGATGGATTTAATATGGATAATCCTAAATATTTAGATCCACGGGAAATTGATTCTTTTAACTGGGTATATCTACTTCCTCCGCTGGTTTTGATGATTATTACCCGGGTTGGGATTCCAGTAAGTACGTCCTTTCTTATATTAACCTTTTTTCAACCCAAAGGACTTTATGATATGGTGGTTAAATCCATGTCTGGATATTTGGTTGCCTTCGTTGTGGCGATCATTTTATACCTATTTATCACTAAAAGCCTGGAAAAGAAGTTTGCTTCTACCCCCATGACCGATAATGGTAAAAAATGGTGGACTGTTGCTCAGTGGGCCTCGACCGGATTTTTGTGGACGCAATGGTTAGCACAAGATTTTGCTAATATTTATGTCTATCTCCCACGACGAGTAGATGGCCAGACACTGGCTTTATCTTTAGGTATTTTATTATTGATGTTGGGATATATATTTTATTCAAAAGGTGGTGCCATTCAAGGTATTGTAAAGGCAAAGTCCAATACCGGCGATATTCGCTCTGCGACTTTTATTGACTTATCTTTTGGTATTATATTATTATTCTTTAAAGAGTTGAATAATATTCCAATGAGTACCACCTGGGTATTTTTAGGGCTTCTGGCAGGTCGTGAAATTGCGGTACGCTATAATTTGGATAAAAAAGTTTCCTCGACCATATTAAAAAACCTGGGAATGGATTTAGCGAAAGTCTTCTTCGGATTGATCATTAGTATTGCTTTGGTCTATTTGATTAAATGGATCGTATAGAATCCAGATCTTTTTTTTGGAAAATATCTTGTTTTTATTTTCTGTTTTCTAGTATCAATTTTTGAATTCTCGCTGGACTTGTAGCTCACCAGCAAAAACGCGCGTTGCTTTTCCCTGTAACCAAATGTTCTTTACGCCTTTTTTTTCATCGGGTGTGAGCTTTACGGAAAGCTGTCCCCCTTTGGCTTCGATAGCCGTTACGGTTTCTTTTGCGGCAGATTTGGTTAGCTGATAAGCGATGGCCGCCGCGGTCACTCCGGTACCACAAGAAAGGGTTTCGTCTTCTACGCCCCGCTCGTAGGTCGCCACAATAATCCTGTCTTCCTTCTTTTCCACAAAATTTACGTTGATGCCTTCCTCCCGAAAACGTTTGGAGTACCGAATGGCTTTTCCATTTTCGACTACGTCAATATCGTCAATATCTTCTACAAAGACGACATAATGTGGTGACCCCGTATTCAAGATAAAATAATCCGGTCCCTGCTCTATCTCTGTTACATCAATCATTTTTAAAGAGACCCAATCATCCCCTTTTATTTCCGCTTCGTGAGATCCGTCAATGGCGATAAAATTAGTGTGATTTTCAATGATTCCAAGGTGTTTGGCGAAGGCCACAATGCATCTCCCACCATTGCCACACATCGAACTTTCACGACCATCGGCATTGAAATAGATCATTTCAAAATCGTAATTTTCATGTGATTCTAACAAAATCAAACCATCGGCCCCTACCCCGAATCGACGGTCGCAAATACGCTCAATTTGATCAGTATCCTGACGGGTAAGGTGGCGCTTGGTACGCTGGTCAATGACCACAAAATCGTTTCCGGTACCTTGATATTTCTGAAAGGGTATGTTCATATTTGTTGTTGAGATGTTGAATCGTTAGTAAAATACTAAAATAAATTATTGTTTTATTATTTTAAAAATCTGACGATTTTTTTCGGTTTTAATTTCTAAAAAATAGAGGCCGGATGATTGATTTCCTAAGTCAATTCTTTCGATTAAATCGGAATTCATATTATTTTTATGAAAAATGATATTGCCCTGTGGATCGTAGAGTTTATACTGGTAAATCCCATTTAGAGCGTTAACAATAAAATGAATATTTAAATAATCACGGGTTGGATTTGGGGTAATAACCAACGCATTACGATCATCATTGCGGCTAGCTGTATTTAGATCTACCACATAGTCAAAGGTAGCGATACAACCCTGCGCATCGGTAATCGTTACTGAATAATGATCCGGAACGAGATCTTCGAGGTCTTCGGTCATGGCTCCGGTATTCCACAAAAAAGTAAAAGGGAGTTGTCCGGTGAGTATGCTCAAATCTATGGCACCATCATTTGCCGTACTCGCTGTCTGAATTGATGCCTCGGCAGTTACTACCTTTTCAATCAATCCAGGCAACTGCACCGAACTTACCTGCACAGGCGTACCATTATTTTCAACCACGGTCTCCGTCAGCGTAGGTATATTCCCAAAACCAATCTCGGCCGTTTCTAGTCCATCGGCCATAGTAAATTTCAAAACAAATACCACGCTGCTATCGGTTAGCACCAAAGGATCTCCGGATGAATTGTCCAGCCAGAAATATCCCAATCCACCACTTTCTGTACTATCCGTGTTGATCAAAAAATTGTTACCTAATTGTGGATGGATCTCTTCCAGGGTATGAAAAGTTAGCGAACCAGGATTCCAGCGAACAGAAGACTGAAAATTTCGAACATTCATAAAATTACGTACCCGCAAAGGCAGTCGCAACGTGTCATTTGTACAGACCACCTGATCCGGAAAAAAGTATTCGACGGGGGGCTGTCCTGACAAGCAGACAGCATAGCCATTAAAGGATATTAAAATTATTAAATAGCAAAGTGCCTTCATTGATTAAATGATTAAAACCCCAAGGTATCCTGATGATAAATCACATGTCCATTCTCATCCAGTGGACTCACCCCTAAACTATGAAAACGATACCACATAAATAGAATCATTCCCAAAATAAAGAGCACGCCCCAGAAAGTAAACTTCCAGCCCCATTCGTTTCCTATGTACTCGTCTCCTTTTCTTCCTTCGAATGGAGAGTGCTGATGTCGATTTTTTATTTGTGCCATAATTAAAAAGTTTTTTAACCTTTTTGCCATTGGCTATTGGAGGTTGGCTATTGGATCTCTTGTTATTTAAAAGAAACTAACAGCCAATAACCATAGGTTAACAGCAAAAAAATAAAACAAAAATACGCAAGTATCCCGACAATAATGATTGCATAAATATTCTTCTGTCTAAAACTATCCGGTCTGAATATTGCGTTATAAACTTGTTAAAGATAAGATACCATCCTTCAGTGCCGTCAAACAGGATTAAGAAAAATTTGAAAAAAACATGGGTAAAGCGAATTTTTGCCCAATCTTATTACAGAAGTTTGTATATTTAAGGTCAAAGCTGGTCTTCAGACATTTTATATTTTCAAACTGATACTACACAAGATTATATGAAAAATATTGCATTAATTTTTTCGGTCTCCCTCCTAAGTTCTGCGTTATCGGTCTTTTTATATCGATACTTTGAAAAACCTACGATTATTTATCGGGAGGCACCTAGTGCGATGTATACCAACTATAGTGATCCAGCCAGCGAGATGCTATCTGGTAAGCTACAACGGACTTTTCTCTCCTCTTCTCCTACCGATTTTATTTCTGCTGCTGAGGCGGTGACACCCGCAGTTGTAAATATTAAAGCCAGCCAAAGTAGTGATTTTGACTTCTGGGGTGGTACGTACGGCGGCTCTTCCGGATCAGGAGTGATTATTTCCGAAGATGGATATATCGTGACTAATAATCACGTAATTGAAGAAGGTAAGCGACTGGAGGTGACGCTGAATGACCACCGAAAGTACCCTGCTAAATTGATTGGTGCGGATCCTTCTACGGATTTAGCCCTGCTGAAAATTGATGTTAAAGGACTTCCTCACCTGATTTTTGGAAATTCTGATAAGATTCGAATTGGCGAATGGGTCTTGGCCGTTGGAAACCCTTTTAACCTGGAGTCCACGGTGACAGCAGGAATTGTTAGCGCCAAAGGTCGTAGTATTGATATTCTGGACGATATCTATAAGGTAGAATCCTTTATTCAAACAGATGCTGCGGTTAATCCAGGCAACAGTGGTGGTGCCCTGGTCAATACTAACGGAGAACTAGTCGGTATCAACACCGCCATTATTACCCGATCGGGACGTTACGAAGGATATTCTTTCGCTATTCCTAGCAATCTAGCGCGAAAAGTTATTCGTGATTTAAAAGATTTTGGCGTTGTACAAAGAGCTATTTTGGGAATCAGTATTGACGAAGTAACGGACGAACGGGCTAAAAAGCTAGACCTTGAATCCGTCGAAGGGATTTATGTTTCCAAGGTTAGCGAAAATAGTGGTGCACAGGAAGCCGGCCTTCGCAAAGGAGATGTGATTGTAAAAATTAACGGCGCAAAAACCAGCTCGATGCCCGTTCTTCAGGAACAAATTGCCCGCTTCCGTCCGGGTAATACGGTCAAAGTTGATTATTTCCGTAACGGAAAAAGATATCAAACAGATGTTACCCTCAAAAATATGAATGGAACGACCGCTTTGGTGAGTAGTGCGCTTGATAATGCATTGTTAGAAGAGATTGGTTTTGAAATTCGTGATCTTACCGACGAAGAAATCAAACGACTAGGGACTAAAGGAGCAAAAGTGGTCAGTATTTATCGGGGCAGTAAAATCGAAAGAACCAATATGGATCCTGATTTTATCATCACCAGAATTAATCAGGAAAGTATTCGTACGGCAGAAGATGTAGCTACGATCCTCGCCGATGCCAAAGGTAAAATAATGCTCGAAGGCGTTTACGAAGGCTATCCCGATGTTTGGTATTACGAATTTCCGAAATAAGTTTTATTAAAAAATAAAGATATCAAAGCCCTTTTTTGCCGGACAAAAGAGGGCTTTTTTTATTGAAGTTGTTTAAAAACTTATGCTTGAAATATTTTTTCTTAAATTTACAATGCCTAGAAGAGTGCTCAAGTAACCAAAACACTTAATGCATATGGTAGCGGCATTATTCATTCATCACATTATTTATTATAAAAATTATGCCTTCCAAAAAAATTACCTTCCTCAATAAAATGGGCTATCAATTATCCGCAAAAATTGATTTACCTTTAAAGAAAGACCCTTTTCCGTTTGTTCTTTTTGCCCACGTTTTTACGGGTAGTAAAAATTTGACCGCTTCCAAACATATCAGCCGGGCGTTGACCATGAATGGCTTTGGGGTCATGCGTTTTGATTTTACGGGACTAGGAGACAGTGAAGGAGATTTTTCGGAAACAAATTTTACTTCTAACGTAGAAGATTTACAAGATGCCGCGGCGTATCTAGCCGAACATTACGAGGCTCCTTCCGTGATTGTAGGACATTCTCTGGGAGGTGCAGCCGCTATTTTTGCGGCGGGTAAAATTCCCAGTATCAAAGCGGTTGTCTCGGTGGCGGCCCCCTCCTACCCTGAACACGTGACCCATTTGCTGAGTGATAAAACCGCAGAAATAGAAGAAAACGGAGTGGCAGAAGTCAACATTGGTGGTAGAAAATTTTGCATTAAAAAACAGTTTTTGGATGACCTGAGAAGCCAGGACAATGAAACAGCCATAAAAGGTTTGAATAAAGCCCTATTGGTCATGCACTCGCCTCAGGATAGAATTGTAGGTATTGATAATGCGTCCAATATTTATAAATTGGCGCGTCACCCAAAGAGCTATGTTACTCTCGATGGTGCAGATCATATGTTATCCAACAAAGACGATGCTTTCTATGCAGGTAATGTCATCACCAGCTGGGTGAAACGCTATATTGAATTTCCGATAAAAGAAAAACTAACTACGGAGAAAGAAGTAGTCGTAAGACTGGAAGGAGATGATTTTACCACGGAGATTCAGGCGGACGACCATTCCATCATTGCAGATGAGCCCGTTTCCTTCGGTGGAAATGATTTTGGTCCGTCTCCTTATGAATTATTAAATGCAAGTCTCGGCGCCTGTACGGCAATGACTTTAAAGATGTACGCCCGACGAAAAAAATGGGATCTGCAAGAGGTTTTAGTACATTTAAGTTATTGCAAAAAAGATATTTACCAAGAACATCAGACCAAACCAGAAGAAGGGAATAGTCGTATTGATCGCTTTGAAATTGAGGTAGAATTATTGGGTAATCTGGATGAAACACAACGGGAGCGATTACTTGAAATTGCCCATAAATGCCCGGTCCACAAAACAATTGCTTCACCTACAGAATTTGCAATGCGATTGAAAGGAGCGGAAGAATGGCAAATATCAGGATCAAAGCATCAGTAGAGGCATATAGCAATTCGCTCCTACTGATTCACATTACCAGGAAAAGCTAGCAGTTAATTCGTGTACTACGCCAAAATTCGGTCCGTACGACTGGAAAAAATTAGTTAAAGTATACCCCACTTTAAGGATATTACCATTGTATCCCAGATCTCCAATTACGCCAAGTCCCAGGTTTGCTTCCCGAGCACTTGATCCTCCGACGGCCACGTAGAACGATACTTACCCCCAGAAACCGAACCACTAGTTTAGTTGAAATTTGTTAACTTATAAAAAACAATTTCACATGAAAAAGAAAAGACGTGTGTTCACAAATGAGTTTAAATTAAAGGTAATTTTGGAGACGCTCAAGGAGCGGAGTACGGCTAAAGAGCTGTGTCAAAAGTACGAATTACATCCAAATCAAATTTC
>CALLPK010000099.1 GCA_938015415.1 uncultured Saprospiraceae bacterium | reverse complement strand
GTCTTAAAAAGAATACTGTGTGAGCTAAACTATCGCCAAATAAACAACAAATGACTGATAATCAGTTGTTTACAATAGATAGAAGAACTCAAAAGCGAGTTTATTCGTTTTGACATTTTATTAATGAGTGAACGATCTCGAAGAGTCGAGCATGACAATGCGAGAAGTGAGTGAACCGCTAAGCGGGCGGGATAGCGAATTCGAAAAATGCCCGCCTGCCGGCCGGCAGGTTTCGTTTTTTTCTGCAAAAAAATGAACAGAAAAAAGAAAGAAAAAGCTGAAATCTTGGAACAAATTATATTACAAAAATACAGAAGTTTTTTACGTAGATTGAACACCGTAGCCTCTAGCTATTTGCTCCTCTCTATCGTGGTCGAAGCAAATAGCCAAAATAGCCACTTCGGCAGGAATCTTGCCTATTATTCTGTGACATTTTTATGTGCTACTAAATAAGCTGCTAACGAGCCAAGTGAAAACCCCTATCTTTTAGATTTTATCTATCTCAAAAGAAATAAGGGTACCCCCGAAAAAAATCACCGTTAGAAGCGCTTTTAAACCAACCTACACTATACATACATCACTACTTTTTTTTATATTTGTAATCGCATAATTTGTTTGCGGTCAAAATAGCAGCTGAAATGAGATTAGGTGGTCTTCCGATCTTTATCTTGATACTTGGTTTATTTTGCTTTATTCCCTTTGGAATAAGTCAGCAAACTGCTACGCCCGTAGTTCGCACATCCAACGCACAGCTGACCAAAATAGGGGGGACTATCGACGCCACCCTAATTCCTTCTTTACGGATAAAATTCTTTCGGGACTATGTCTCTTTTGACGAAGAACTCTTTACCCTGCCTTTGGATAATAAGGGCAACTTCGGGATGAATTTCGAGCTGGAAGAACCAACCGTCGCACTATTGACTTATCTGGGACAAGAGCATACGATTTATCTGGAGCCGGGAGATGATCTGAACATTCGTTTTGGCGGACCGGATTATCTGAATGGAAAGCTTGAATTTTCCGGAAAGGGGAGTGCCCACAACAATTTTTTACGGGATTACGAACGCGCGTTTAACAGCTGGGACGAAGCGCATATTTTATTCGAAATGACGGAACGGGAGGCGCTGAATTTTCAGGCGATGATGAATGTCTACCGGCAGGATAAATCACGATTTTATAAAAATTATAAACGATCCGACAAGGATCAGTTTTCCGACCAGTTTAATTATTATCTGACCGCAGAAATTGATTATTGGTGGGCGTATTATTTACTGCGTTTTCGGATTGAAAAGCCGCTGGCGAAAGGATGGCCGATTCCCATGGAGATGCCGAAAACCTATTATCGGTTTTTGAATGATTTGCTGATTACCAACGATCAGGCACTTAACAACCGAAATTATCTCAATTTTATTGGAGAATATCTGGACTATCGGAATGAACAAATTGCTGCCGACGAACCCATTGACTTTTCTACCGAAGCATTTTTTGTCAATGTACCCAGTACGATTTTATTGAAAGGGCCGGAAGAACAGCCAGTTTTACGCGAAGTATTCCTAGGCGAACGGCTGAAATATTTGGGGGAGCAATCAGATTTTACTTCCAAGATGTTGATTCGGGATGCGCTCCACGAAGATTATTGGTATAAAGTGAAAACCCACGATAATCTGGTCGGATGGGTCAACGGAGTAGGTTTGAAAAAAGAAAAAGACGGAATACCCGAACGGGATACGACACAGGCGAATATTCCTTATGTTCCTAAATATGATAATGCCCGGGAATTGCTCCACGGAAATACGGCGGAGTATAAAATTGCCAGTGATATTTACTGGCGGGCAGCGCAGGAAGATGATGCGAGTTTAAGAGCGGAGGTAGACGAATTTATGCTAGATAATAGTTTGAGTGTCTACGGACAGATTATTCAGAATACCTACGATCGGTTACGGAAAGAACGGGGGATTGACGATCGGACCATTTACGGAGCTACGACCTATCGGGTGATTGAGAAGCCTTCGGTGGATCGTTCCGGAAACACGGAGATTATTCGTTCTCCCCTGGAAAACATTCCGGTCGATCCGGTGATTGGAAAAACCCTGGATCGGATGATTCCTACGGATGATCCGCTGATTGCCATGATGCTCGAACAAGGAATTAAGGCGGAAATTCTAAAAGAACGGTTACAAAAAGAAAAGGAAAATCCACGTCCCTTACCTGTGATTAACAGTGAGGTTACTGAATTTGTATTTATTGATCCTGCGCCGGAAGAACTGCCAACTTCTCCGGTAGAACTGGGTGGAAATATTGAAGGAGGTGCTACTCGTCCTTTGGAATTGGTTTTATATTCTGATCCCATTTTATTAAAAGAAAAAGTGGCTAAAATACGGGTCGGCAGTGATCAGAAATTTACGCTGGCGTTGGAGATTTCGGAACCGCAGATGGGCGAATTGCGTTACGGGCACGAAAGTGTTCCCGTTTTTCTGGAGCCGGGAGATCAACTCTCCGTTAGCTTTAAAGGCAATAATTTTTTAAAGACGGTATTCTTTCGGGGCAAAGGTGCCAACCATAATAACTACCTGAAAGACCGGGTAGAAAAGTTTAAAACCTACGAAGGGAATTTGCAGGATCAGATTAAAAATTCGAGCCCTTTTCAGTTTATGGCCTACATGGAAGAAGTGAAGACGAATAAGGATTTATACGTGGAAACCTATCACCACGCGCATCCGTTTAGCCGTACTTTTTTGGCGCATGCCGAAGCAGAGGTCGATTATTGGTACGCCTATCAGCTGCTCAATTATCCGTGGGAAAATCCATTGCATCATAATCAGGAAGGCCCATTGGCCGTACCCGAAAATTATTATGCTTTTTTAAAAGAGACGGAAGCCGTCAACGAAGATGCGTTGACGAGTATGAACTATGTATACTTCCTGGACTTGTTGATGAGTCACTACCGCGAAAAGTCGGGGAACGGAGGTTTAGACCGTTTTCAACTGGCGGATAAATACCTGGCCGGAAAACCGCTGGCCTTTTATCGCGCAAAAATACTGTCGATGGATTGTCGTTCGGGGCGCGCCAAGCAGGCGGGTCCGGCCGTTAAATCCTATATTGAAAATAGTGAGTATGCCAGTTATAACAATGTACTGCGTTATGTGTACAACGATGCGAAAGGCTTGCAACGCAACGAAGTAGCCCCCAATTTTACGCTCCGGGATATCAACGGAAAACAGGTTGAACTGGCAGACCTGGCGGGCAAAGTGGTCTATCTGGATTTTTGGGCGACCTGGTGTCCGCCGTGCGTTTATTCGCTGAAAAACAGTAAAGAATGGAAGAAAGCCTTTTCTTCGGATCAGGTAGCATTTGTCTATGTCAGTCTGGATAAAAACCAAAGCTCCTGGCGAAATTTTGTTTCCCGGCAAGGGATTAAAGGAACGCACCTGATTGTAGAAGATGCGGATGTTTACGCTTCTGAAATTGCGGAAGCCTATAAGGTAAAGCGGTTGCCGGCGATCTTTATCATTGATCAACAAGGCAAGATTTTTTATAATAGTTCGGCCAAGGATACGCAGCGTGGGACGCCTTCGGATATGGTGCGGGGGTTGTTGGGGAGTAATTAGGTTTTGAGTTTTGTCTGATTGTTCTGTCCAATTAAGAAAAAACAGAAATTGCCGTTTCCAAAACTTGAAGTTCCTTTAAGTCAGATTTTTTTAATTTTCCAAGTTGTTCAAGAGAGTTCTTTTGACTAAAAACAAACTCTTTAGTGAGAGTTGGTACTTCTCTTCCATTAGTTAGAAAATCTAGAATTTTAATCTCATTCCCTGCCAATATGGAATAGTAAACATTTAGTAAATCTTTTTGAGTTAAAGACTTAGGTAAAAAACGAAATGAGGACATTGCAGTATAAGAACTATCTAAATCTATTGAAACCCATTTTCTTTTAAGTTGTTCTGAAACAAAACCAGTTGTGTTTGAACCACCAAATATATCAACGACTAAATCATTTTCATCAGTTAAGTATTTAATGAAGAATTCTGGTAATTTCGGAGGGAATCGAGCTGGGTGACTTTTCAGTCCTACTTTCTTACAATTTGCAAGATAAACCGAGTTAGATTCTGAATTTGGAATTTGAAGCAAGTTTGGAGGAATGGATCCTCCATTATCCTTAAAATTGGAACCAATATTATGGCCTGATGGTCTTTCTTTTGGTTTATAATATTTCTCTGGATCTTCAAGTAACTTTTTCATTCTATTACTATAAGGGGCTAAAACTTTAGTTACATCCGCTTTTGGGAATGGTGTTTTGGAAAACCACCAAATATTATTTACTGCATCCTTCACTCTGATCTTTCTTTTATTTACCCATTCAATTGGACTCGGCAATTTTGAGGGATTAAACCAATAGAAATCTTCAGCGAGATGAAATCCTACCTCATCACAAAATGCAATTGGAACTCTAAAATTATAAAGGCTTCTGACTGGTAATCCTTTTTTATAAGCACCTCCTAAATCTAAAACAAAACTTCCTGTCGGCTTTAGTTTTTTATATACTAATTTAGCAAATTGAGTTAACCATGCAATGTATTCAGGTTGGTCTTCATTACCGTACTCCTTTTTTCTTAGCAAAGAAAAAGGAGGACTTGTCATGACTAAGTCAATACTGTTATCTTTTAAAGAGGATAGATATTCTAAAGAGTCTCCGTTAATTTGAGTTCCGTATCTCGTAGTATATGATTTCTTCATAAAGCAAATATAATAAAAAAAGTCAAAATTCCGAATATATTCGGAGAATTTCTCCGAATATATTCCACATTTTTGTTGTTATGGAATTACTTAACAAAATAGAAGATTTACTTCAAGTTTTAGCAGGAAATGTGGTGAAGTACAGGAGGCAACTAGGATTTACTCAAGAAGACCTTGCATACAAAGCTGAGATTGACAGAACTTACATCGGCTACATTGAAAATGCCAAACAGAATATTTCAATTGAAAAATTATGTGCAATAGCAAAAGCTTTGAAGGTTGATGTTTCAGACTTACTGAAGAGAGAAAACCAAACAAATGTTATAGCTGAGCCAGAAGAAGGATATGGAGCAATCGAAATTTTTAATTTAATTTTTCCCTCATTGCAAAT
Organism: uncultured Saprospiraceae bacterium; assembly: GCA_938015415.1. Lineage (GTDB taxonomy): Bacteria > Bacteroidota > Bacteroidia > Chitinophagales > Saprospiraceae > JALZUU01. The sequence continues at coordinate 5,744 of CALLPK010000099.1, read as the reverse complement.
GCTACAAAGACTAGCAATTAAGAATGGAATAAATGATATTTTTCAAGACAATGGGGGGAAGCTCCTTCAAGTTTTATCAATTACAGGACTTCGTGATTTGCCAGGAAGAGAAGGGAATGATGCTGTAGATGACGACGGAAACGAATATGAACTCAAATCTGTAAATGTAGCTTTAACAAAGAGCTTTTCTACTCATCATCATATGAATCCAACGATCATTGCAAAATATAGAAAAGTTGATTGGATTTTTGCTGTTTACAGAGGAATCGAAATATTGGAAATATATAAGCTTACCCCAACTGATATAGAACCATACTATGCAAAATGGGAGACTAAGTGGCATAATGACGGAGGAAAAGATATTAACAATCCAAAAATTCCATTGAAATATGTTCGTCAAGCTGGAACATTACTGTATGAAAGTGACGGAACTGGAAAAATTAAACGAATTAATTTAAAAGAAAAATAAAGCTGGACAGATTAAGAGGTGCTCGTCATTGGCTGGTAGTGATGCCCAAAAACGCTCAAAAGCAAACAGGCCACCAGTTATTGCGATTAGCCCCGTGTTGCCACCAACCAAGGAAAAATATTTCCCTAATAAACTTTCCCTAATTTTTCTTTTTTCTCATCTTAGTATTCAACAGCTCTTCCACCTTTTTATCATCCCAATCATTATCATCCCAATCATTATTATCCCAAACTTTATCGGCTTCCTTTATCGCTCGATCTGCAAAATATTGAGCAATCAATATTTTGAATTCTGTTAGTTCATGAGAATTTAAATTAAACGAAAATGCCTTTAAAATTTCTAACTGAACATTTGTTAATGGTTGACTTAATTCTTCCATCGTATTTTTTTCTATAAATATAATAGTTTTTAGTGAATGTCGTTGAGTTTTTAGTAAACCAAAAAAGAAGGGATTTATATTAAAAAACTCGTCAACACCACGAAGGTCATTAACGAGTTTTTTTGAAACAATTATATCCGGAAGCGAATCTTAGAAATTTGAAAATAGAATTTCCTTGCTTAGACTACTTAGATTTTACCTCACAGAGAAGCCACTCAGCTATTAAACTTCAAACGCCATAATCGTTTGCTCAATAATATCACAACAATCTTCCAATTGTTCCTCGTTCATCACCAACGGCGGTGCAAAACGAATAATATTTCCGTGGGTTGGCTTCGCTAACAAACCATTGCGCGAAAGCGCCATACAAATATCCCAGGCCGTGCTGCTATCTTCCGTATCATTAATCACGATGGCGTTGAGCAAACCCTTGCCACGCACGAGACTGACCAAGTCTGATTTTTCCACCAGCTCCGTCATCCGTGCCCGGAAACGCTTTCCTAATTTTTGCGCATTCTCCTGTAGCTTTTCATCCTTCACCACTTCCAGTGCCGCGATGGCCACCGCAGCGCCCAGCGGATTGCCACCAAAGGTAGAACCATGTTCCCCCGGCTTGATGGTCAACATAATCTCGTCGTTGGCCAGTACCGCACTTACGGGAAAAACCCCGCCAGACAAGGCCTTGCCTAAAATCAAAATATCCGGTTTGATCTCCGGACGATTTTCGCAATGTCCCGCGCAGGTGCAGTTGCCACAAGTAGCGAGCAGCTTACCCGTCCGGGCGATCCCCGTCTGTACCTCATCCGCAATAAACAGTACATTATTTTCTTTACAAATGGCAGCAGCTTTGGCCAGGTACCCTTCGTCCGGAACGAAAACGCCCGCTTCCCCTTGAATGGGTTCTACCAAAAATCCAGCGACGTCCTTGTCTTTTACGGCTTCGGCCAGTGCCTCCAGATCGTTGTACGGAATAATTTTTATCCCCGGCATGTACGGACCAAAACCGGACGTACTACTCGGATCCGTCGAACCGGAAATTATCGACATGGTGCGACCGTGAAAGTTGCCTTCCACAAAAATGATTTTTGCTTCGTTGGCGGGAATCCCTTTTACTTCGTAAGCCCATTTACGACAAAGTTTAAGCGCCGTTTCGACCGCTTCTACGCCCGTATTCATGGGCAGTACTTTATCGTAAGCAAAATATTCGGTCATATACTTTTCGTAAGGACCTAATTTATCATTATGAAAAGCCCGCGAAGTCAGCGTCAGAACACTGGCTTGTCTGTTTAATGCTTCCACAATTTTTGGATGACAATGTCCCTGATTGACGGCAGAGTAGGCCGAAAGAAAATCATAATATTTTTTACCTTCCACGTCCCAGACGTAAACCCCTTCGCCGCGTTCCAGCACGACGGGTAGTGGGTGGTAATTATGCGCTCCGTAGCGTTCCTCAATTACAATCAGTTCTTTGGATGATAATTTGGTAGTGGTTGACATATTGTTGGTATTAGTATTGGTTAGTTAATTAGTCTCTTCAATTGGTGATTTAGTTAATCGGTTGATCAGTTAATTAGTAGTTTACCGATTAACCAATAACTGATTAACTAATCCACTAAAAAGTCATTCACCTCATGATATTTCATCTTAAAAGTATCTGCTACGCCTTTATATACGACTTTTCCGTCGATAATGTTTAGTCCTTTGCGGAGCGAAGCATTGTCCTGGCAAGCTTTTTTCCAGCCTTTGTTGGCCAGTTGTACCGCGTAGGGCAGGGTAGCGTTGGCCAGTGCGATGGTACTGGTATAAGGAACCGCACCGGGCATATTGGCGACACAATAATGCACGACATCGTCAATGATAAAAGTTGGTTTTTCGTGGGTGGTAGGTTTACAAGTTTCGATACAACCTCCCTGGTCTACGGCTACGTCTACCACTACGGCTCCTGCCTTCATATTTTTGAGCATCTTCCGCGTAATTAAGTTGGGTGCTTTAGCTCCGGGAATAAGTACAGCGCCAATGATCAGATCGTGGTGTCTGATAGCTCTTTCGATATTAAGTGTATTGGAAAATATCGTCGTAACATTGGGAGGTAGAATATCATTCAGAATTCGCAGACGTGGGATGCTAATATCCATAATGGTTACTTTAGCCCCCAGGCCAGCGGCCATTTTAGCAGCTTGCGTTCCGACTACTCCACCACCGAGAATCAGGACTCTACCGGGCGCTACGCCCGGAACCCCTCCTAATAAAACACCCCGGCCTTTGGCTGGTTTTTCCAGGTATTTTGCACCTTGCTGGATTGCCATTCTTCCCGCTACTTCCGACATAGGGATGAGTAGTGGAAGCGTTCGGTCGGGTAATTCTACCGTTTCGTAGGCCAGACAAACCGCTTTAGATTTGATCATCGCCGTGGTGAGTGGCTTATAGCTGGCAAAGTGAAAATAGGTAAAAACCAGCTGGTCTTTTTTAATTAGCTTGTATTCCGATTTGATGGGTTCTTTTACCTTCATGATCATCTCGGCCTTGGCGTAGACCTCTTCGATGGTTTTTAGGATTTTTGCGCCTTGTTTTTTATAATCAGAATCATTAAAACCGCTTCCCAATCCAGCGGTGGACTGCATATAGACGGTGTGTCCGTTTTTTTTCATCTCCAGCACTCCTGCGGGTGTGAGTGCTACGCGGCTTTCGTTATTTTTAATTTCTTTTGGTACCCCAATAATCATAATGGTGTAGATTTAATTTGGTTAGTAGATTTAGCGTAAGCACTATTTGTTGCCTGCGCTGATTTAAAATTTGGTAAGTAATGTTGATCTGTTAAAAACACTATGACAGACTTTAATTACTCCGCAAATATAAAGGAATGTGCGCAACAATCAGGTGATAAATCCATTAATTTTGACGGCTTTTCCAAGATTTATTAAACGGTAACGGTGCCGTGGAAAGGAGTTTATTTCTTTTTGTAAATTTCTCCTTTTTCCGTTGAACTGGCGTGATCCTTAATGACGTACCATTTGCCATCGGTTTTTTCTAGTAAATAGCTGATAATCATGCGGTTAAAGTAAGGTTTGCCATTCCGTTCCGGTTCGCGGTAGACCGATTCAACCACAGCCATTCCTAATTGATCGCCAATCTCGGTATTGAGAATTTCAGTATCAAAAGTCCAGACCGCATCTTTAAACCAATTTTCGTGAAAACTAAGAAAGGAATCTGCAGAAACGTTAATTTCCTGTGAGGGTAAAATAAGCTGCATTTTTCCGGTGGGGTGCATGGTGGAAGCCAGGGTTTCCAAATCCTTTTCACTCACCGCCCGTAAGTGCTTTTCCATTAAGTCGACAAACGCCTGATCGTGTTGCTCCCGATCCAGCTTTGGTACTTCCGGTTGACAAGCTACGAAGCTGAGATAAGTAAGTACTATTATTAATCCAATTGCAATTTTTACGTTTTTCATAATTTTATATTTTTAAAAGAACGATTATTTTCCGTTGTTTACTAAGTACACTGTAACCCAAGTAAGTTTAAATTTTGGTGGCCTCTTTCGAATTTTGATCTGCGTTATTTTTTTCGACCAACCAAGGAGGTTTCTCTAAAAAAATGCCGATAATATTTTTTTATTAAAATATCAGTGGCAACTTCAATCTGTCTTTCTGGGTTAGCAAGCAGGTGGCAATTTCAATTTTCTCTTCAACATTCGAATCCGAAAACAGAGGGCTAATCGTCAGCTCTCACCATTAAAAGAAAGCCAATCGAAAGTCAAACAAATCAGAAGAGAAAAAAAGCCCTCACCGATTGACGAGCCCCGTAATCCCCTCCGCTGCTCTCTCCGAAGCCCCCACATCCCCCAACGCTTTCCGCAAATCCGCGTACCCCGCCAACATCTCGTACCGCCGATCTTTAGACAGAATGTTTTTTAACTCAGCCGTAATTTTCTTTTTATTAAAATCAGATTGAATCAACTCCGTCACTAATGGATAATCCAGCACCAGGTTAACCAATGAAATATACTTGACTTTGACGAGTTTACGGGCCAGTTGAAAAGACAAGGGGTTTCCTGTATAACAAACTACTTGTGGAACTTCAAATAGGGCTGTTTCCAGCGTCGCTGTACCAGAAGTAACGAGCGCTGCGTGACTGACCGACAATAATTTATAAGTTTGGTTATTGACGATTTTAGGTGTGAAAGCTTCGCTGAAATTTTGTTGAGCAATCAGACTTCGATAGTAGGCGAGCGGAATCGCAGGAGCTCCGGCGATGACAAATTGATAGTTTTTAAAATCATCGACGATCGTGAGCATCCCGTAGAGCATCTTCTTAATTTCTTGTTTACGGCTACCGGGTAAAAGGGCAATTACCGGGCGGTCATCCAGGTTGTGCTGAATCCGAAAATCATCCGCCGGAGGAAGATGGGCCAAATGATCGAGCAGGGGATGACCCACAAAATCTACTTCGTAATTATATTGTTTGTAAAACGTTTTTTCAAAAGGAAGAATGACGAGCATTCGGTCCACGAGCTTTTTGATATTATGTACCCGGCTGGTGTGCCAGGCCCAGATTTGTGGCGAGATATAATACGCTATTTTTAAGTTCTGGTTTTTGATCCACTTGGCCATCCGCAGATTAAAACCCGGATAGTCAATCAGAATAACGACATCGGCCTGAAAGGCAAGTATATCCGCTTTGCAAGCTTTAAAATTTTTCCGAATAGTCGAAATATTTTTTACTACTTCGTAAAAGCCCATAAAGGCTAAGTCCCGGTAATGTTTTGTTATGTTGACGCCTGCTGCGTTCATTAAATCTCCGCCCCAGCCCTGAAAAACGGCATCCTGATCTTTAAGTTGTAAAGCTTTTACGAGGTTGGAACCGTGCAGGTCACCCGACGCTTCTCCGGCGATGAGATAA
>CALLPK010000098.1 GCA_938015415.1 uncultured Saprospiraceae bacterium | reverse complement strand
ATTACTAATATTTCACTTAAAATGTGATCCGTTCTACCTTTTACTCGAAAATCTGGTACTTCTTTGAATATTTCTTTTAGTTTCATCTAGCAAAACTAATCGCTTTTTAACTTTCTTCGTATTTTGATGCAATCAACCTATACCAAATTAGCTACCAAGACTTTTAAATAATACTTTGATTATTTTAGTAGCGATGGAGAGATTCGAACTCCCGATCTACTCTGTGTAAGAGAGTTGCGCTAAACCGCTACGCTACATCGCTATACCTACTATTGCGGAAAGAGTGGGAGTCGAACCCACACGAGTCGTTAGCTCCGAACTGTTTTCAAGACAGTGGCCACCACCTATTGGCTTGTCTTTCCGTTTTTTTACAATGCCTTCTAGTGGAGGAAATGGGAATCGAACCCAACACACTTTGCTTGCAAAGCAAGGTCGCCCGCCTTGGAACATGTTCCCCCTTTTTTTCTTTAGGTAACAAATCATACTAGCGGAAAACAAAGGAATCGAACCTTTGCCTCAATCTTTGTCGAGGACTCGTTTAGCAGACGAGCGCAGCGAACCAACATCTGCCTGTTTTCCGGTTCAAAAAATTTAGAGCAGGTAGTCAGGATCGAACTGACATCTTCTGGGTGGAAGTCAGAAACTCTGCCGTTGAGCTATACCCGCTTTTTTAAAAAATCATTCATTGTCCAAGCGGTAGGAGTTGAACCTACACTCCCTGCATCCCAAATGCAGTGCTCTCCGTTAAGCTACGCCTGGATATTTAATATTCATAGATACCTTCCCATTTTCAAATTATATACACTAAGGGCATTAATCATTATTGAACATTCGATATTCAACATTCAATATTTCAAATAGCGGTAACGACGGGAATCGAACCCGCAACTTGAGGATAGACAATCCCCTGCTCTGCCTGATTGAACTACGTCACCGTGTAAAGTGAAGAAAAACGAAAAGAGGCTAAAGTTCTGATGATCTATCCAGTTGATCTACCTCAACGAATTGAGAGCAGGACTCGAACCTGCAACCCTCAGATTGAGTTATTGAAGTAACTCTTTTCTTACTATCACTTTTTTTTTGAAAAATAGATGAACAAAACTGGTAGCGGGATGAGATAAAATCTCGACAGGAATTGAACCTGTTCCCATTGTTTAATAGACAATTGCTCTACCTGTGAGCTACGAAGTACCGCTGTCCATCAGTATCATCTAAGTTTTCAAATTTCTTTATTTCAAAAAATTAAAACAGATTACAAGCCAGTAAATAGCGTATTAGAAGTTGGGTTTGTAACTGCTTCTTTTCTAACAGCTACAAACTCCTTTGAGAAGAACGATTAGAAAGGTTTGGGAATAAAAGACCCGCTGGAATCACTGGCCCAGACGCTGAATTGCGTGCCGCCCGTCGGCTCCTGATCCTTTTCCCGTTTTGAGAAAATGCTAAAATTGATATTTTGAATTACTAATTGCATTTTTTAAAAATAATGTTTTACACGCGAAAAACTACGTTCGTGCTTTCAAAATACTAAACCACTAAGTTGATAATAAAAGTTCCGAAGGAGTTTTATTTTTTTCATAAAAATTTAAACATCAACTTTTACCTACTGTAATTCAACCATTTAAGTGAGAAATTATTTCCAAAAATAAATTCTATCAAAACGAAAAAAACTTCCTCCCACCCAAAGGTAGAAAGAAGTTTTTCCTTAAAATTATTCAATGATCCTCTTTCCACGTAACCTACGATTGAGGGCATTATTAATTATTCATTCAAATATTACTCATTACCATTAAAAAGGATAATCTTCTTTATCAATCACCACTTCCGCAATCATTCTACGAGCCTTTTTCACATTGACCGGAGGATACTTTGTAAAACGCTTCAGTCCTAACAACATTGTCTTCAACAAATCTCCTTCCGCAAAAGACACCAACGCATCTGTCGCATTCTTGTGAATTCGTGCGGTCGCATCCGTCATAAATACTTTGAGCATCGCTTCGTAAATTTCCATCGGAAACTTTGTCTCTGTTTTTTCAGAAAGTTTTTCTACTCGCAACAACGTAGATTCAGCTACTAGTAAATCGATCATCATATCTGCTACATTCATCAAAATTTCCTGCTCTTCCTTTAGATTGATTTTACCGTCCATCTGCATCTTAGCAGCCGCACCGGCCACCATTAAAATCACTTTCTTAAAATCCCCTACCGCTTTTTTCTCTTCGCCGTAGGTACCTTCTGGCTTGGCCATCGAAGGCATAGAAGTTAATTCTTTTTGTACCGCCCAGGCTGGTCCAACAATATCCAGCTTACCTTTCATCGCACGCTTCAGCAACATATCTACGGTCAACAAACGATTAATTTCATTAGTACCTTCGTAGATTCTGGCGATCCGTGAATCTCGATAGGCACGAGCGGCAGTTCCTTCTTCACTAAAGCCCATTCCTCCGTGGATTTGCAGGGTCTCATCAACAATATAATCCAAAGCTTCAGATCCCGCTACTTTTAGAATGGCACATTCAATCGCGTATTCTTCGGCCGCTTGTAATTTAGCTTCCGCAAAATCCATCCCACTTTCCATTAGTTCAGACTTCTTATCCTGCATCAAATCAGATACTCGGTATAAAGCAGATTCTGTAGTGAAAATCTTGATAGCTTCTTCTGCCAACTTATATTTAATAGCACCAAAATTTGCAATCGGCACTTTAAATTGGATACGCTCTTTGGCGTAAGACACAGCACTACGTAAACTTTCTTTTGCACCACCTAACGACAATGCACATAATTTAAAACGACCATTGTTAAGAGAATTAAAAGCGATCAAATGACCTTTGCCAACTTCTCCTAAAATACTATCGGCAGATACTTTCATATTCTCAAAAAATACCTGACGGGTAGAAGAACCATTGATTCCCAATTTTTTTTCTTCAGCCCCAAGCACGAGTCCTTCCGTTCCTTTTTCTACCAAAAAGCCAGTAAATTTATTTCCGTCAATTTGCGCAAATACGATAAATAGATCGGCAAATCCTGCGTTGGAAATCCACATTTTCTGACCATTAATAATATAGTGCTGACCGTCGTCCGTCAAATCCGCACGGGTCTTGGCCGAGAGTGCATCTGATCCGGAGCTCGGCTCCGTCAAACAGTAGGCTCCCACAATCGATCCATCACACATTCCCGGTAAATATTTTTGCTTTTGAGCTTCGTTACCAAAATACAAAACGGGCAACATTCCAATTCCGGTATGTGCGGCATAAGTGGTATTAAAAGACGCTGCCGGCCCCATCGTATCACAAATCAACGTATTGGTATTCGTATCCAACTCCATTCCACCGTAGGCTTCGGAGATGTGTGTACCCAATAATCCCAAACCACCCATTTTTCGGAGCATGGTTTCGGCTAATTCGTACTTTTTCTTTTCTAGTTCGTCCAAATGTGGCTTTACTTCTTTATTCAGAAAATCCAAAACCATATTGCGGACCATTAATTGTTCTTCATCAAAATCTTCTGGGATAAATATATCCTTAGCCTCAGTATTTTTGATCAAGAATTCTCCACCTTGAAGTGGCTGTAAATCCGTGCTGCTTATTTCGGGATTCTTTGTCATGATAAATTATTTTTTATTGTTTGAAGTAGATTTTAAAATAAAATAGCGAATTTTCGCTCAAAGATAAATGATATTTAAATAAAAAACGTAAAAAACACGTTATTATTAGCGAATTTTCGCAAAAAGTGCATATTTATAACAGAAAAAGCTTTGGATAGTTGATCAGAACAGAATTTTTACCAACGGAAATTGGTTTTTCCCGTATAAAATCACGTCTAAGAAAGATAAGTACAAAATTAACACCAATTCATAATGGGGTGGAAAAAATTAGGATAGGCTTCCTAATCTAAATGATCTGAAATTTTAGTGTGAAACAGATTTATTGAAATAGGAATATATTCTAAGTAATAGTAATTTAAGACTACGCCAACTTAATCAACAAAGCCCCCTTTTCCACCGCCGCTCCTTTCTCTATCAGGATTTCTTCCACAACTCCGTCTCCTGCAGATTTGATAACATTTTCCATTTTCATAGCTTCGAGGATCAGAAGTGGGTCTCCTTTTGTAATGGTCTGACCGGCTTTGACACTTACTTCGAGGACTAACCCTGGCATGGGTGCTTTGATCTCATTGATTTTTTGGGTGTTGACTACTTCCAGTCCCAATTGCCGAACTAACTGGTCATATTCGTCTTCTATTTTGAGGTAATAGGCGTTTCCATTAACGAGTAGCTTGAGTTGCTTCTGGCCGGGATCCTGCTCCAAAATTTTTATTTGATAGGATTCATTTTGATAAAGTAAATGGTAGGTACCATCTGTTTGTTGGATCATGTCCAGGTTATGCAACTGTTCTTTTTCTATTTCAATCGTATTTTGGTCGTTGACCGTAACCGTATATTTTTTCATAAGAAAATTTCTAATGCTCAAGATTCAAGATACTAAGGGTGCCATACTAAACCTCACTGTTTTGCCTAATGGGACGTTTGGGCCTCATTTTCCCCAGCAGGATCATAAACCGGGTCTCAAAAATAGTAAAGAAAAGATAATTGATAAAAAATGGAATGATAAATAGTGCGTCGGGCGGTTTGTTTATTTTTACGTACACAAAAACAAATCCCACCGATAACATCATTTTAAAAAAAATAAAACCCATCGAAGCATTCGTAAAATCGTGCCGATTGGGACTTTGAGCAGCCTTTAACCCATAAACGAAAATGGCCTGGCTGAACACCACAAAAAATAGCCAGCAGGACCACGAAAAAGGCGGTAAATGACTAAACTTATCAAACTGGTGTAAGATAAATAAAATCACCGCTACACCACTGGCAGCAATAGCTAATTCTTTAAAAAAGTTGGATATAGTCAAGACTTGGGTTGGATAAGATCTTTTACAATCAGATATAATACGGCGGATATTCCAATAACGGCTCCTATGATGGTAAAAAGCGGACGTTCATTACCATAATGAATATCCGCTTTTTGCCCTAAAAAGGCACCCACGCCTACGGTCACCGCCATTTGTGTGGCCATGCCCATATATTTCATGAAGGAAGCGCTGGTACTAGGCTTGGACTTCGCTGGCTTTTTTTCCTGCTTTGACAATATTATTAGTGGATGGTTTGGAAGCCGATATGCCGTTGCTGCTAGTCGACTGAACGCCCATTTTACAAGCAACGTTGAAAATCGCACCGGACTGTACAATTAATTTATTTGTTTTAATATCACCGTTTACTTGCGCGGTTTCGCGAACATTTAGCAATTCTGCCACCTGTAAGGTCCCTTCGAAACGACCTTCAATCACTGCATTTTCACAGATAACATCTCCGTCTACTAAGCCGTGCGGCCCAATAATTACCTTTGCTTTACAATCTAAAGAGCCTTTGACGGTTCCGTCGATGCGGATATCACTCTCGCATCTAATTGTTCCTTCTACGGTAGTTCCTTTGACTAGTGTATTGAGCGAATGAGGAGATGCAGAAGGGATAATTCCTCCCTTTTTATTCGCATTATTTACTTCTTTGTTTTTGCTACCAAACATGGTTCCCTGTTTTTTTTTTGTTATTAAATAATCACTTCCAAATCAAATCGATTTGGTCGTTCCTCCGCGGGGAAGTGCTAAATATAGTGTATCAGTAGTTGTAAATGTAAAGTGTAGGTTGGTCTTGTATGTTTTGAAGGTAAAATAGCCATCACATAATTAAGAAACACTATTTCACTGTGGCAAAATAGTATTTTTTTTTATATTTATCTGCATATAAATAAGAAAAAACGCCAGTACACCGCGTACAATAAGAAATATATTTAAATAAAAAGTCCCGGAAGTGGTTAATACCACTTCCGGGACTTTTTATCCTTTACGCTAAAGTTTTTCGCTTTAGAATCCTAAAAATTAGGACAGTAAACATTTCTTTTTTCGTTTCCACAAATTTTGTAGAGCATAGAAAATTCAAACGCTCCCTGCGAGTTGCTCGCTGCTTTCAAGCTCGATACGTTGACATCATAGCTAAAACCAAAAGCGAAATCATTATAATCGAACTTAGTAGACAGAATCAAGGCATCCGCCGTTACACTCTGCTGGAAGTGATTAGAAATACGCATCCACGCTCCAATCTGGAAAGCCTGATAATTGGTACGGGAATTACCCAGTAAAAATTTCAAACTTGTTCCGGTATTTAACTGGAAAGATGGTCCCTGGAAAAAGGTCACTACACCTGGTACAAGACCTAATTTGCTAGTCATCAAAAACTCACCACCGGCGTGTATCGTAAATTTACTGTATAAAGCTTCGAAAGACTGATTGTTGAAAGACTGATCGGCCCGGTTTAAGTGATGATAAGCACCTCCTATGTAAAAGTTACTATTGTCATCTAATACGGTAAACCAAAGTAATCCGGCAGAAATATCCGCAAAGATCAAGTTATCATTGTTAAATTCTTCTCCGGTAGGAATATCTGGATTAAAAACACCTCCTGTCTGCTGATTACCCCAGCGCAGATTTTGAAATTGTACGCTACGCTGCGTCACCCCAATATCCGCACCAAAAACTAAGTAGTGTGCTTTAGAGCGGTAACCGCCCATTTTCTTACTATAAGAAGCGGATAGTTTTCCTTGTAGCGTGGAAAATTCAGACTCTCCGGCTTTATCCCCCCAAAAGGAACCACCAATACCGAAGAAATCATATCGTCCAACGGCAATTCGCTGATCGTAAGAAGCAGAATACGTCTTAAAAGCATTTTGCTTTAGAACGCTGGACCACTGATTACGGTAATTAGCTACCAGTCTCACATTACAATTCATCACCCCAGTCAAGGCAGGATTAAGATTTAGTGGAGAAAGATAAAACTGAGAAAAGTGAATATCTTGCGCTTTCAGGCTGGTACTACCTAATGCTAAAAAGGCAAAAATAAATAAAATTTGTGTCAATCTTTTCATGTCAACAATTGATTAAAATGAATAATAGATACTTACTCGTCCAGCCGAAACAGAACAGTATCATGGGAAAAATAGACACGGAACGTAAGTAAATACTTGTGATAATGGGGAGAGATTGCTAAAAATACTGCCTTCTACCATCACGAAAAGTAAAAATACTGAATTTCCCGATATATTATAATATTATTTCCCTAATAAGATAAAAAATAGAGGTTTAGCCCATATTTTAACAATTCCTTATCATTTCAGGAAAATAATCTCGCTAAAGTATTCATGGATAGGTTGTAAACAGAGGTGTATTCCAGGACCGAAATCAAAAATTACTTACGGTAACTTCTGTCGGAATAAGTCTAACGTGTTAAGTTTTATTATTATTTCAAAAGCTCCGGAAAATCATCCTCTTCAATCTTTTCTATAGTTGGGGGTTCTTTTATCCAGCTAGCACCATACTGCTCAATAAGCACATTATCCAGATCGTCTGCTGTTTTGAATAAATGCTCAAATAATCTGCTTCCGGTATCTATATTTAAATAACGATCGTAGATTAACAAAGATAGTACAACTGCGTTGCCTTTGATACTCAGTGTCAGGCCTTCTAGCTGGTAATTTTGCCGTAGCAAAAACTGATATAGGGGGGATAAATCTTGCGCTGGTAAGTGACACAAGTACGAATCTCCAATTATTAAGCCAGACTTTTCGTAATAAGAAATATTTATATGGGCACTGCCCTTTACAATATCCCAGTTATTCGTACCACGCCGAGCCAGTTTTGCGGGGTACCCCAATCTGCTTAATAATTGTTCAATGGTCAGGGCCATGCCAACGGGTTGGTACGATTTAATGGCAGAAGCCAATTGTATTCTGTTGTTGCAGCCTGGACAACGATGGGATTCGATGGATATTTCTGACACCAATAATTCACAATTTCCACAGAGAACCGCAACAGACATTTTACTATTTTTAAACTCCCTGATCTGCTGATCAAGCCGACTAACCGGAAGCGTAAATCCAATAAATTCGTCTCTACTCACCAGAAAGGTATTCACCCCAATTACTTTCCCAGCTTCGTTGACCAGCGGCCCTCCACTAAATCCTGGACTTAGCATTGCGGTATGATGAATAAAAGGAATGCCATAATTAATTTTTTTCAGTGCGCTAATATTGCCAGCTTGGACTACATAATCCGCCCCGTAAGGATGTCCAACCGCGTAGACGGTATCCTGTATCGCTGGTTGTTCTTCCTTCTCTAATGATAAGGTGGTTCCTTCAAATCCTTCAGGTATTCCCAGAAAAGCCAGATCGTATTTTTCATCTAAGTAAACAACAGGAACGATTTGCTGACGGAAGTTAAAACCATAAACAACAACCTCCCGGTTGTCACGCACAACGTGTTCGTTGGTGACAATCAATCCTTCTGCCCCCAAAATAAACCCGGTTCCCGTACTGTGCGGGGTAGCAATCTGAACAATTCCGTTTTTTAATAATGACTTCCTCATTGCAGCTTCATCATATTTACATTACGCACCATCAATAAGTAAGTTCTGGCGAATCCGGCACAATCCGTAAAATCCAGACTACTTATTTCCGGATTTAATTTAGGAAATTTCTCCCGGTGAGTTTTTACAATATTACGAATGGCCCGCCGAATTCCTTTTTTATCAAAAGTCTTTTTTTCTAAGTCATAATAAATTTCCGAAAATCCTAACTTCCGAAAATAATCCGGCTCCATAATCTGGTAGTACAAGTGAAAAAAAGCACGATCAGGCAAGGGTATCGCATAGTTGAACAAACAATAGCCAACAATATATCCGGGTACAGCCAGGGCCGTATCCAGATAGCCATTCTGTCGAAACCACCTCATATTTCCTAATTCTCCGTCAATAAAACTCCGAACTCGATCGTGACTAGCCGGGTTGGTAATTCCAAAAGTGGAGGTGGTCAGATACATTTCTCTGTAATAATCTTCTGCGGGGCGCTCTAGCAAAGCTTGGTATTCAGACCGTACCATCGCTACTTTTTCAGCCATGGTCCGATCATCTTTTGAAAAATATAAGCGATGAATTCTTTCCAGCGCTTCCATCATAAATCCTTCGGGTCGAATGAGATAATCAAGTTTATAAGCAGTATTCAATAAATGATAACCAAGTCCTCCGGGATATTCTTCCACCGTTTTTCCATGATCGAAGATGTCGTTGACGACCGCTTTTATTTTTTTTATAAAAAAAGTATACTTGATCTGTTTTTCTTTTTCACCAATACTTTTTAGGTGATCCACACCGACCAGGGTTATATTTTGAAACTCATCTTCCAGCAAGTCATCCTGTTTATCGGCATTGGTCGCTAATTCTTTTAAGGCATAATATAACTTGTAAGGAGAACCGTCCAAGGTGTACGTATCAAATTTGATGGTTAGTATATCCGATTCGTCCAGCGCAAATCGAGCATATTTCAAATCGAAATTTCGACGAATTAGTCGCTCCATAAACGCAGCATCCAATTGATTTGTCCGGGCGATTTTTGCTTCTACCACAACCTGTTTTTGGTTAGCAATACCTTCTATTTTTTTAGACCCTTGAAAAAATTCGAATTTAATTCCATCCGCTTTTTTTTCGTATCGCACATTATTCACCGCAGGATCATTCAGATATTCCATAAAAGACGCGTAGGCATCCGTATAGTTTTCTGCCTCAAATAGTTCTTGTGCCTCATCCCAAGCATCATATTGGTCAGTGGTCTTATAAGCATCCGTGTAGCGGCCAAAATGCACTTTTGGTGCTGCTGCTGCTTTTCCCGTTCCAAATAATCTGCTGAAAATATTCATGTTTTAAAGCAAAATTGTTTAATTATCAATCATACAAATAAGAAGTTAAAATTTAGTCTTTATTAAAGAGGGCAAGAAGTCAACAGCCAGAAGCAAAAAAACTTATCTTTTTTAACTGATTTTGCGCTGTTTGTGGCTTTAATTTTAAAATCTAATTCCCATTAAACCTTAAAAGTAATATTTTTGGGCGAAACTATGCAATCCTTTCGTACCATCTTACCACCGTTGCCGGGTCTGCCACAAATCCAACCCGATGATCACCTGCTTTGTCTGGGATCTTGCTTTGCGCAAGAGATCGGCGACCGCTTTTCGGCTGGACGGTGGTCTGTTCGGCTCAACCCTTTTGGGACTGTTTATCACCCTTTTCCAATAACAGAAGGCTTACTTCGCCTATTGGAAGAGCAACCTTTTACCGCTGAGGATTTATTTTATCATCAGGAGCAGTGGCATAGTTTTGCACACCACGGACAGTTTTCGGGGCCAGATCAAACAGAAACCTTGACAATAATTAATCAGTCATTGGCCAAAGGTTCCACTCAATTAAAAAAGGCAAACCTCCTTTTACTGACCCTTGGAACTGCTAATGGATTCGTACATAACGACTCAGGAAAAGTGGTCGCTAATTGTCATAAATTACCTGGTCAGGATTTTACTAAAAAATTATTTTCACCGGATGCTATTTATAAAAAACTGGCGCCTGTTTTAAAACGCATGATCCATCAGTTTCCCAATCTAAAAGTTATTTTGACGGTTAGCCCGGTTCGACATCTCCGCGACGGATTGATTACCAATCAGCGTAGTAAGGCGAGTTTGCTTTTGGCTTGCGCCGAATTAGAAAAAGATTTTAAACCAATTCATTATTTTCCAGCTTACGAGATACTGATGGACGACCTGCGGGATTACCGTTTTTACAAAAATGATTTGATGCACCCTACGGAAATGGCCATTGATTATATTTGGGAATACTTTAGAAAAAATTGTTTTCCAGGAGTTACTCAGATTTACTACAATGAAATAATTGCCATTAATCAAATGCTAACACATCGTCCTTTGCGTCCGGACAGTTCTGCTCATCGGAAATTTTTGGAACAACTTAAAATTAGAATATTGGAAATAGAAAAAAAGTATCCAGAAATAAATTTTGGATAAAACGGATATCTACGCAAATAAATAAACACTACCCCACTCGCTTCACGATTGCCGATTGCCAGCTATTTTCGTTGACCCCTTCCAGCAAAACCAGTCCCGGCTTTTTACCAATTTCTATACTTCCCAGTGTTTGCTCGTACCCTAGTGCTTCGGCCCCGTTGATGGTTGCCCATTCAAGTAGCTTCTGAAAAGGTACGTAAGACTTAAAGCGGGCGATGGTTTTCATTTCTTCGAAAATAGAAAGCTGCCAGTTGGAGGTTAGACTATCTGTTCCGATGGTCATCCGTGCCTGGGTATCTAGAAAGGCACGATAATCTGGCAACCGATTTTCGATGTATAAATTAGCGTTTGGACAAGTAGCCCAGTAAACATTTGGGCTCCAGGAATGGGCCGCCTTGATGTCGGTGGTCGTGGTCAGGGTATTGTGTACAAATAAGGTTTTGCACAATGGATCCATGTGGCCAATTGCGTAGTAAATAGAAGGCTTGTGAAGGGGAACAAAGGTTTTGAGAGGCATCCCAAAATTTTTGTAAAAGTTCAGAAAATCTCCTTTTCCGGTTAGAAATAGTTCGTTTTCGGCAGGAGTCTCCTGATTATGAATGCTAACTGTTTGTCCTACGTGATTGACGCTGTTTATTTTTTGAAATAAGCTTTTTGATACGGTATAAGGTGCATGAGGAACAATACTTTTTTTATTACCGTCGGTTCCAGCCTGATCAGAAAAAACGGACATATATTTTTCAAATTCACCATCGGTTAAAGCCTCGTTTAAGAAATCAAACATTTCTACGAAGGTATAGTAGTGTAATGGGCTGGCTAATTTCTGAGCGGCCGTATCCGTTTTGTTAGAAATATCCCCTACTGCGACAATTCCTCCTTTATGCATTTCCTCATCCGCCCGACGAATAGCGTCCATAATTTCTTCTTCGGGAAAATCACGAAATTTGACAACGTTGGTAATGAAAGGAATCAACCCTGTTCCAGTACCTACTTTTCCACGCATGTGGGATAATTCTAAATGACAATGGGTATTGACAAATCCCGGTATAATAATTCCCTGATGCTTTTCCAGAGAAGCCGGATCATGATTCCCTCTTTCTTCCAACGCTAAAATTTTTCCTGTATCGTCCAGAACAATCACTCCATTTTTAATTGGATCATGGGCCACGGGATAGATAAAGTCTGCAGTTATTTTTTTCATCGTAAATAGGGGTAAGTACGTGGACAAATTATATTAAAACTCTAAGACCAACAATCCATTTTTTACCCGAGGTTCAAACCAAGTTGACTTAGGCGGCATGATCGCTCCGGCATCTGCCACTTTAAACAAATCTTCAACCACTACGGGAAATAGGCAAAAGGCTATTTTATTTTCATCTTTACGGGTGCGCTTAGCAATATGTTCAAACCCTTTGGGCCCTTCTACGTAAGTAATACGATGGTCCGTTTTGGTGTCCTTTATTTTCATGATATTTTTCATCACCTCTTCTTCGAGCAGACTGGCATCCAAGAGGACATTTTCCGTTTTATATTTATCCAGTATCTCTTTTTTCCACTTCAGTCGAAACCACTCTTCCCCAATCAACATTGTTAATTCAAATTTTTTACGGGGCTTAGCAGCTTTTTTTAATATTTTAATCTCAAATATTTGGGAAATTTCTGCCATAAATCTTGCCATCGTACGATCATCCAATCCCTCAACTACCCGATTATAATCATAGATAGATAATTCCTTAACGGCAAAAAAAGCAGCCAAAATCTGATCATACTTTCCTTTTTTCCTTTTTGCTTTCATCTTTTCGGCCATCAATGCGGAGGTGGACGTACGGTGATGACCATCGGCAATATAAACGTGCGGTACTTTTTTTGCAAAAATATCCTGAATCTTCTGAATAGTTGTTCCCTCTTGGATTTTCCAAATGGTATGCTCTTCCAGACTATCTTCAAATGAGATAGTAAAAAAGGGTTCTATTTTTTTGATTTGCCGAGTGATAAGCTTTTCAATCGCATCAACCGTTGGATAAGTAACCAGAATCGGTTTTACGGCTGCTCCCCGTTTAATCATCAACTGGAGCTGCTGCTGCTCTTTACTGGCCAGGGTATTCTCGTGTTTTTTTATTTTATTATTAAGATAATCCTGAACCGTAGCACATCCGATTAATCCGGTATACGACTTTTCATTTGTCTTAATCTGATAAATATAGATGGCATCTTCGGCAGATTTTTGAAAGAAATCGCTTTTTCGATAATCCGAATAAGCCTCTTTAACAGTAGCAAAGAAAAAGTCAGCGGACGTTATATATGCTAGGTTGGGATACACTGCCTGAAAAGGGTTAATCTCCATTGCAAGATAATTAATAGATGACCCTTAAGAAGGGTTGATAAAATAGATTAATTCAGGTAAAGCATAATTTCCTCAATCTATTTAAACGCCTTTCTACGCTGGATCGGTGGTTGAATCTGGTTAAAAAACTGCAAGATAAAAACTATTGGGGAAAGAGAAGAGTAGTCAAAATAATTTACCGCTAAATTATTGAATCCTTACCAAAGGTCTATTTCATCATTTTCATAAACTTACTAATAAACCAGTTATTATCTGCTTTAATTAGCTTATCTAACGTCGAATCTGCCTTGTTAGAAATAATCTTCATGTCTTGGATCACTTTACAGAACTCAGCCGAGTGACTACACATTCCATCCACACTACTAACCTCGTCCAGCACTTTGAGCATCGGTTCCAGTTCTTTTTTCTTCCGTTGAATGATGATTCGACGAAATACCTCCCACATATCTTTTTCGGCAATAAAGAACTCTTTACGCTCTCCTGGTTTTAGCTCTTTATACACCAAACCCCAATCAATCAAGGCCCGGATATTCATATTAGCGTTTCCACGAGATATTTTCAGTTCATCCATGATTTCATCCGCAGATAGGCACTCTGGTGCTAGCAGGAGCAGTGCGTGGACTTGTGCCATGGTACGACTAATACCCCAACTTGATCCCAAACTACCCCAGGAATTAATAAACCGATCTCTACCTTCGTGAACTGTCATGCTATTTTGTTTTAAAAAAACGGTATCCAAAGGAGAAATAGGATTTTACCTGATATTGTTCATCCAAGATGAATAATATTTTCATTTAATCGATGTTTAGAATTCCCCGTACCCTTGGGTCGGGGATGAATAAACTGCCCGAAAGGGCAAACTAAAAATATGATAAATATAAAAATTTTTGTTGTTTTATAAGTAAACTTTTTGTATTTTTTCGTCATGTTAAAGGCATATAAATATCGACTTTTTCCAACTCAAGAACAATCAGATTTGCTTGCTAAGCATTTTGGTCACTGTCGGTTTATTTATAATTATTTTCTGGGAAAATCTATTACCGAATTTAAAGAAAATAATCGC
>CALLPK010000097.1 GCA_938015415.1 uncultured Saprospiraceae bacterium | reverse complement strand
CACGTTTAGCTGGGTGGACTGAATTTTATACAAAGGCCAGACCCCCTGGAAATAAAACATTCAAAGAAGGTCTTGATAAATTTGATACCGTCATGATGTCTTATCATTTATTTAACTGAAAACTTATGTGCTAACCTAAGGCCGGACGGCCGGCGGGCACCATTCTTTAAATAATTTCCAAAATTAGAATCTACAAAAAATCAAGATGAAAACGCTTAGTAATTTCAACACAGCCACGGTGCAAGCAACAGATAACCCAACAACCAATTCTAAACTCGATGCGGTCAACAACAGAGTCAGTGTTCAATTTGGCTGTGGCCTTTGGGCACCCGACAACTGGGGAAACTACGACGTCAGTCCCGGACTTCGCCTCCGAAAAATCCCAATACTAGGAAATCTCGTACCTCAAGGTCCTTTTGGAGACTGGCCCAAAAACGTAAAATATGGCAACATCATTACTGGACTACCACTACCCGACGGTTCGGTAGACCATCTATATTGTTCGCACGTACTGGAACATTTAGCGCTAGAAGATTTTCGCGCTGCGCTCCGTAACAGTTATCGCTTACTAAAGCCAGGCGGAGTTTTTCGATTTGTGCTTCCTGATTTGGAGGGACTGATTAAAGACTATCAAAACAATAACTCGGTCGATGCCAGTATGGAATTTATGGAAGAAAGTTATTTGGGCAGACATCAACGAGCCAAAGGTCTGATGGGTTTTGTCAGAGAGTGGATGGGCAACAGTAAACATCTGTGGATGTGGGATTTTAAAAGTATGAAAAAAGAACTCGAAGCAGTGGGATTTAAATCAGTACGTCGAGCATATTATCACGATAGTGAACATCCAGAATTTAAAGCAGTAGAAGAATTGCGACGATGGGAAAAACAACTCGGTGTAAACTGTTTCAAATAAAAAATAACTTCAAAACCTCTTTCAACCCAACGCTGTGAAAATACTATTCTGCTGGAGTGATCTTTCTGGATATATGAGTGCCTGCTGGCGGGCGATGGCCCAAAGTGAGCATTTGGATGTTTTTGTTATTGCGTTTGGGATCAGTCGGGAAACCACATTTGGCCACCAGTTGATGGAAGGAATTCCCCATCAATTACTCGACGCTAAAGAACGATTGGATATTGAGCTCCTTGAAAAAATAATTGAAAGAGAAAATCCTGACACCATCGCAATAGCCGGTTGGTTTCATCCTCCTTATCGAAAATTACCATTTCGTTCCGCGCAAAAAAACCGACAATTTATCCTCTGTATGGATACGCCTTACTGGCACACCTGGCGACAAAAGCTGGCACCATTTCTATTAAAACCTTTTATCAAAAAAATAGATAAGGTGGTGGTTAGTGGAGAACGAAGCTGGCAATACGCGCGACAGTTGGGATTTAACTCCCAGGACATTTTGAAAGGACAATACGGAATTGACTATGCCTACTTTGCTTCCACGTATAAAAAACGAAAGCAAAATCCCTGGCCAAAAAGCTTTCTTTTTGTTGGGCGATATAACGAAGTAAAAGCCATAGACATTCTGGTTGAAGCTTACCAAAAATACAGAAACGAATGCACCGGACGCCCCTGGAACTTGATCTGTTGTGGTAAGGGACCAATGGAACATCTATTAAATGATCAACCCGGTATCATCAACCACGGATTTGTCCAGCCAGAAGACCTCAAAGATATTTTCGTCCAATCCGGATGTTTTGTGATGCCCAGTCGCTTTGATCCCTGGCCTTTATCGATTATCGAAGGATGTGCGGCCGGGTTACCAATAATTTGTACAGATATATGTGGCACCAGTGTAGAACTGGTCAAAAGTTGGTACAATGGTTTTTTGATTCCCGCCGAAGATTCGGAAGCACTGAAACAAGCAATGCTGGATACAGAAAGGGAATACAAAAATTTAGCCCAAATGGGTGCTAACGCACAACAACAAGCGGCTCCTTACACCCCACAGCTCTGGCTAAAACGTTGGGGATCTTTCTTAATAAAAAAGAAGCATCCAACCAAATTAGTCCCTGCTACATCAAAAGAAACTCCCGTTTAGGGGTACTCCAAAACTCAAAAATTGAATCAACTTATTCCTGGATTTACGAATGTGGACGAGGAGAATAAATCCAATCCTTACGATGAGGTAAAAGAGAGAAGTTACTTATTGATCATCTTACAGCATATGGAAAATTTAATGGGCCGACAATTTCAAAATGCAGACTTCTATCTATTTTCCAGTTTGCGTTTTATCCCTTCTCCCATTCAGGTGAGATTACCAGAACGAGTCATCTCTTTGTTTGGTCAAAATTTATCCGCAAAAAATCAGTGAGTTGACATGGAACAATTAGACAATTTATTTGAGTTAATTCTTTCTCCTCTTGGTATCGGTATTGGTTTCGCCGGACTAGCATTTTTGTGGTATTGTTTAAAAAATCAGCAGATTGTTTATTTACTAATGGGAGTTTGTCTTTTTTGTGCTAGCCTGGCACGTTACGCAGATGAATTTGTCACAGCACCTCCATTGTTTGGTCCATTAGAGATACTGCGAAGTATGGGGAGGCCATTAACCATTGGACTTTTAATGCTGGTTTTTATATTGGCATTGTCTATTCCAAAGCAAAACGAAAAGATAAAAGTGCCCTTACCATTATTTGGATTGATCATCGTACAGTATTTGATCTTGATCAAAAGCATTTATTATGGAACGCTCGCATTTCCAATATTCTATTTTCTCTTATTTCTTCTAATCATCTTTACACTTTGCAGGGGCTTAGGAAGCAGAATAGAATCCTGGAAAAATTTTGATCAGGTAGCCGGAGCGATTGCATTGGCAGGTGGCATTTTTGTCTGGATTAATAGTTTCCAAGGCGTAGTGGGCAGAGACGCAATTGTCTTTGTACAGGGTCGCTTTTCTGGAACAACTGGTAACCCCAACCACGCTGCAGTTTTCTTAGCAACCGTTTTCCCCGCGTTATTGTACGCGATTACCAAAAGTAAAAAAGGGTACATTATTTTCTGGGTAGCCACCACCCTTCTCGCTTTCTATTGGCTTCTGATCTCAGGTTCAAGAACAGGACTTATTATGGCGGTGATGAGCTTCCTCTTATTTTTCAGTCATAAAATGCTCTATTTTTTAGTACGAATTATTGGCTGGGGACTGGCACTCAGTTTATTCTTTTATCTCCTTCCCGGATTAGTAGAATTTAGTGATGTAACTGAAGTAATTGGCTGGGATGGAATGGCCAAACGGATTAATCGACAATCAGAAGGAGGTCTTGATACTCGAGCTAAGATCTGGCATATTCAATTACGTAATTTCAATGAATACCCAATTTTCGGGGCACCTGTTTATTATGGAGACCGAATTATTTTCGGAGAAAATTCCTGGCTAGGCGTTGCCGCTCAGTTCGGCTGGACGGGACTAATCCCGATGCTTTTTTTCGGAATCGGTATGATCCATAAAATGATTTTACTCTGGAAAACTAGAATTTACAACAAAGCCAAAGCCAACGAATTAAGTCTTTGTTTTGCGGGTATAATCTCATTGATGACTGGAAGTTTTAGCGAAGCATATTTACTAGGTAATTTAAGCTTCCCCGTCATGTCGATGATTCTCTACCTTATATTAGCGGATGCCTCCCTTGTATTTTTAGCAGCGGAAAAAAAACAAAAAAAAAGGACCAGTAGCACCGACTAAATTTATTTATTCACCTCCTGTCTATAATTAACAACCATATGAAAGTACTCTGGGTCACTGGAAGTTTTTTCCCAACCAACAGTGGGGGAATGGATACCATTATGCATTGGATTGCACTCAGTCTGGCAAAACAAAACGTAAGTTTAACGTTGCTAACTTCCGCAGAAGGCACCAACGGAAAGGTAGCGAGTAACAATTGGCACAATACCGATTTTGGCAAAATAAAATACGTCTCCACCCATATTCATTATTTACCATTAAGATTGATAGCTACTGCTTTTAAAGCTTTGTTAAACCATGACAACGTCCATCTTTGTAATATCTTTTATCCTTCTTCCATTGCGGTGGCCACGCTCGCCGTACTACTAAATAAAAAGGTAATCTGGTCTGTACACGGTGAACTAGACCCTTGGGCTATTAGGTATCGATCTTATAAGAAAAAACCATTTCTGTGGTTTATCAATACTTTTCTAAAAAAACATGTTGTTTTTCATACCACTTGTAAAGAAGAGGAAACCTATGTTAGTAATGTGTTCGGAAAAACGGCAAAAACGATCTTGTTAACCAACTATATTTTATTACCAAAAAAAGAGCAAGTACCTACCCAAAAGTATTTACTATTCGTAGGAAGAATTCACCTTAAAAAAGGGCTTGATAAGTTAATCAAGGCGCTTGCAAAATCTACTCTTTTCAGGGATAGTAATTACGTACTTAAAGTGGTGGGAGATTATGATAACGATCACGGACGAGAATTAATAAAACTTTCTGATCAGTTAAGTTTAAATAAAAAAATCCAGTTTCTAGGTAAGAAAGAAGGCACAGAAAAATTTCAACTTTTTGCGAGTGCCTATTTTACGATCATGCCTTCCATTACCGAAAATTTTGGGATGGTCGTCGTCGAGTCTCTGTCACAAGGAACACCCGTTATTGCTTCTACCGGAACGCCCTGGCGTATTTTAGAAGAAGAAAATGCAGGATTTTGGGTAACACCACAAATAAAAGAATTGACCATTTCCATTGATACAATTTTAGCATTAAACAAAGCAGACTATTCCCTTTACCGGAAAAATGCCTACGCATTAGTTTGTGACAAATTTGATATGGAAAAAAATATTCAAGATTGGGTCCAAGCATATCAATCCGTTTTTCATCAGCCTACTCATTTCAAAAAAGTCCGACATGAATCATAATCCATTAAAAAATATTATGCTGACAAAAAAGATAGAATTGACAGTAGTTATTCTTACCTATAACGAAGAGGCAAATATTAAAAGAACGCTAAACGCTGTGTCCGGCATGAAAAATGTTCTGGTCGTCGACAGTTTTAGCAATGATAAAACAGTAAATGTTGCCAGATCTTTTCCGAACACCAAGGTAATCCAAAGAGCGTTTGACAATCATACAAATCAATGGAATTACGGACTTGATCATACAACAACAGATTGGGTACTTTCTTTAGATGCGGACTATATTATTTCTGATAAATTATCTCATGAAATTGAAACAATAAATTTTGAGGGAATATCTCCGGAGGATATCTTTAATGTACCATTTAAATATTGCATTTTCGGCTTCCCTTTGAAAGGTACTGTCTTACCTCCAAGACCAGTAATTTTCAATAAGAAAAAGTCAAGATACTATCAAGATGGGCATACCCAACAATTGCAATATGATGGAAAATCATTCATGCTAAAAAATCACATCTTACATGATGATCGAAAAAAATTAGGCCGATGGTTAGTTGCCCAGGATAAATATGCTAATCTTGAATTAGTTAAATATGCTAATCTACAACACCAGCCCCTCTCCTTGGCAGATAAGATAAGAACACGAACTTCTCTAGCACCATTTCTTATGTTTTTTTATTGTTACCTATACAAGGGTACCATTTTAAATGGAAGAAAAGGTCTCTATTATTCTTTTCAGAGAGCTTATGCCGAACTACTACTGCTCCTAAAATTACTAGATTCGAGAGAGCGATAAATCATTTTTTATTTTATCAACCGGATAGTACTAGTGTACTATTTCAAAAAATAGTTTAAACTATGAGCAAAAAAGTAGTTTTTGGAATTAGCCTACTTGCCATCCTGAGCCTGATGTATTTTTTTATACCTTCTTCATCCTCACTACCTGAACCTGTAGCTGATCTAAATTACGACCCAAGCCGCTTTATTTTTAAACAACTTTGCAGTCAACTTAATGAACCGATTGAATTCGAAATATTCAATAATGGAAATATTTTGTTAATTGAAAGAAGAGGAGACTTAAAGCTATACAGCGATGAGAAAAAAACTATACAATCTGCCGGTAAAATA
Source organism: uncultured Saprospiraceae bacterium (assembly GCA_938015415.1). GTDB lineage: Bacteria > Bacteroidota > Bacteroidia > Chitinophagales > Saprospiraceae > JALZUU01. The sequence goes on along the minus strand of CALLPK010000097.1, from coordinate 7,839 downwards.
AATGTTGGTTATAGTCTCGAAACAGGTTTACTGGGTTTAGCACTTGATCCTAATTTTGACGATAATGATTGGATTTATTTATTCTACACCGATCCCGTTAGTCGATCTGCCCAGCGAATTTCGCGGTTCGCCTTTCGGAATAATGAATTGATCAACACCTCCGAAAAAATACTTTTAGAAATACCTTTTGATTCGGCATCTTGTTGCCACCACGGGGGTAGCTTAGAATTTGGTCCCGCTGAAAATTTATTTATTTCAACGGGAGACAATACCATACCCACTAACCATGCTTTCGACGAACGGCCCGAAAAACGACTATTCGATGCGCAACGTACCTCCGCTAACACGATGGATTTACGCGGAAAAATTCTCAGAATAAAACCAACTCCTGAAGGGAAATACAAAATTCCTGCGGGTAATTTGTTTGATCCTAACGATCAAAGAGCAAGACCCGAAATTTACATCATGGGCACCCGTAATCCTTTTCGTATTTCTATCGATCAAAAGACGGGCTGGCTTTTTTGGGGCGATGTGGGTCCTAACCCAGGAAATTATAAGGGCCTAGGCCGTGGACCCAATACCCATGATGAATTTAACGTGGCTACCACTCCCGGAAATTTTGGCTGGCCTTACATGCTGGGAGACAACCTGGCGTTTAATGATTTTGATTTTACCAATGAACAAATAGGAGCCGCTTTTGATCCTTTGAATCTAAAAAATGATTCTCCAAATAATACAGGAATAGCAGATCTACCACCTGCCATGCCAGCATTAATTTGGTATCCAACGGAAGTATCTACTACTTTCCCCTTACTGGGTCGTGGTGGTGCATCCGCCATGACAGGCCCCGTCTTTCATTATCAGGCTTCCTCCCAAAACGAGGTTCAACTACCAAGAAATTTTGATAAAAAACTATTTATTTTCGATTGGATGCGTAGCTGGATTATGGCCATAGAATTGGATTCAACGGGACAATACACAGGAATGGAAGAGGTCTTTCCTGATCGTCCATTTGTCAAACCTATTCAGATAAAATTTGGCCCAAACGGCGCGATGTATGTGTTGGACTACGGCAGTAATTGGTATACGCAGAACGCAGATGCCGGTATTACAAAAATTATTTATCACCGTGGCAATCGTCCACCTATTGCAAAAATTCACACGCCAAAATATCAGCAGGCCGCTCCTTTTAATTTTACTGCTTCTGCCAAAAACACTTATGATTCAGATCAAGAAAAACAACTTAGCTACGAATGGCAGATAGATGGAAAAACGATTGGTCAGAAGACCAATCTTTCTCAAGTTTTTGAAAAAGCCGGAACCTACCAGATTATTTTAAAAGTTACCGATTCAGAGGGTGCTTCCAGCCAGGATTCGCTGAACGTCTACGTGGGAAATAATCCACCGGAAATTAATTTAACATTGAGTACTGATGACGGATTTTATCAGCCTGGCACCACCTTGAACTATGAAGTGAAAATTACAGATTCCGAAGACGATAAAATTTTAAATAATCACATTAAAACGTGGTTGACCAGTCTGGACAAAGGGGTAGCCCTTCCAGGGTCAGAGCAGGATCAATCGGCTATCGCCATACCAATTAAACAAAGTTTTTATCCCGGAGAAATACTTATTAACGAAAGTGATTGCCGCGCCTGTCACGCCACAAAAACTAAATCTGTCGGTCCTTCCTGGAAGCAAATCGCCGAAAAGTATACCAATCAGCCAACAACACATCTTTCGGTCGCTAAAAAAATAATTAGTGGTGGCCAAGGTGTTTGGAGCGATAAAATCATGTCTCCTCATCCACAGTTTTCGGAAGAAGAAGCCATGGAAATGTTCCGTTATATTTTAAGCTTTAATGCGCCAAAAATTTCCGGTGCAGATACGCTTTATCTTCCGCCAACGGGAACCATTCGTTTTGATAATTCACAGAACATAAACGGTCGCTTTGCTTTACAAACGTCTTATTCCGATCAGGGAGCCAACGGAATTTCACCAGTTAGCGTCACCACCAATAAAATGCTACGTCCCCGAATTTTAGGACCAGACCAATTTGATTTTTATGATAATACAAGTGTATCGACGGACGAGATCAGCAAAATCCGGAAAGCCATCGTTGGTTATAACGGTGCATACATAGGATTTAAAAAAGTAGATTTAAAAAATACAGATTTTATAAAAATCCGTTTACGTACCAATGCCACCAGAATTACGGTGGAGACACATGTTAATAGTTCAACCGGAGAGGTTATCGGAACCGCTGTAAAAAATCTACCCAAAATAAGTCCTTCTCCGAATATGAAGGAAGTTGAATGGTTCGATCTACAAATTCCCTTAAGCACTCATTCGAGCCAGGGAGAAGATTTATACCTGACTTTCCATACTGATATAAAGCCGTCTTGGGGACCGGCATATCAATCCATTGCAGAAATCCAAAAAATCGCTTTTGGAACTACTACCGAATAACCAAAACCATGAAAACAGATACCAACTCCTCTTATCAGGACGCGACCTTTAAACGCCACCGTTTATGGTCCGTACTAGCTTATACGCGCGATGTGCTAAAACAAATTCGTTGCCACCAATGGATAAAGAACAGCTTCCTGTTTATTCCTGCCTTCTTTGCCGGTGCGATTTTCGATTTACAAAATATCTGGCTCTTAACACTCGGTTTTTTTGCCTTTAGCATGGGTGCCAGTACGATTTATATTATCAATGACCTGGCGGACGTAGAAAAGGATCGACAACATCCTAAAAAGAAATTTCGGCCCATCGCTTCGGGTAGAATTTCGGTAACTGCCGCCCGACTGATGCTGACCTTCACGCTTTTGACCGCCGTTGTAATTTCTTTGTTTTTACCCTATCAATTTGGGATCGTTTTGGCGACTTACATTGGGATGAATTTTGCCTATTGTTTTAAATTAAAGCATGTGGCGTTTTTGGACATCATTATTATTGCCAGTGGATTTTTACTACGGGTTATTGCCGGAGGATTTATCGTCCAAGTCCCCATTACCAGCTGGCTGGTTCTGATTGTCTTTTTACTTTCCTTGTTTTTGGCCTTCGCCAAACGTCGGGATGATGTCATGTTATTTGAAAAAGAAGGAAAAGAAATGCGGAAATGTATTTCTGGTTACAACCTGATATTTGTAGATACTTCGATGGCCGTTTTGCTGGCCATTACCGTGGTGTGCTATATTATGTATACCGTTTCACCGGAGGTGATTACCAGGATGGGAACCGAGCATTTGTACATCACTGCGTTACCCGTATTAATTGGCGTCCTACGATATTTACAACTTACTTTCGTTTATCAAGGGAGCGGATCGCCTACCGAATTATTGTTAAAAGACATTTTTTTACAAACCGTGATTTTTATTTGGCTGGGGATTTTTGGATACTTCTTATACTTTTGAGTTTAAACATAATTATGAAAAAAGAATTAATCAGCAACTGGGGAAATTATCCACAAATAGAAGCAGAGGTTTTTAAGCCAGATTTTGTGCAGGAAGTAAATGGTTTGGTAAAAAAAGAGCAGGCCATTCTGGCTCGTGGTAATGGGCGATGTTACGGAGACGTCGCCTTATCGAAAAAAATAATCTCAACCTTATCCTTAAATAAAGTCCTCGCCTTTGATATCGAGTCCGGTATCATTCGCTGTCAATCGGGTATTCTATTATCTGATATTCTGGCAATAACGGTTCCAAAGGGCTTCTTTCTTCCCGTAACCCCAGGCACCAAATTTATCACGCTGGGAGGAGCACTGGCATCAGATGTTCATGGTAAAAATCACCACGCAGAAGGTTGTTTTTCAAATCACGTCCTGGATTTCAAACTGGTCACGGCCGACGGCAATACCCTCGCTTGTAACCGGACCAAAAACGCAGTAATATTCTGGAACACCGTCGGAGGAATGGGACGTACTGGCGTGATTACCGAAGTTTGTTTTCAATTAAAAAAAATAGAAACATCTTATATCACTTCCAGAAATATCAAAGTCAAAAACTTGGACGAAATGCTGGATCTGTTTGATCAATCGGGCGATACCACTTATTCGGTAGCCTGGATGGACTGTCTGAAAAAAGGAGCGCACCAAGGTCGTGGTATTTTGATGCTGGGCGAGCACGCTACCCTCGCCGATTTAGATCTAAAAAAGAAAAAAAATCCTTTAGCATTACCTAAAAAAATAAAACTAAACGTACCCTTATTTTTTCCCGGATGGGTTTTAAATAAATTTGCCGTAAAGGCTTTTAATTTTCTTTTTTATAATAAACAAAGAAAGAAAGTTAATACAAGTATCATCGACTACGATAAATTTTTCTATCCGTTGGATGCTATTCTAAACTGGAATCGTATTTACGGAAAAAAAGGATTCACCCAATACCAGTTTGTATTACCCAAAGAAGGAGGAAAAGAAGGCTTGAAAGAAATTCTGGATACGATTGGTAACGCGGGCGAAGGTTCTTTCCTGGTCGTCCTTAAATTATTTGGAAAAACAGAACCCCTCGCTAAATGGTCTTTTCCAATGGAAGGATATACGCTGGCACTAGATTTTAAAATCACCCTGGACACCCAAGATCTAATCAACCAACTCGACGATATTGTACAGCGTTACAAAGGTCGAATTTATTTATCTAAAGATGCCTTTTCCCGACGTTCCTTGTCCAATGTTCCTACGCAGGTAACAAGCAAATTTACCTCGTTACAAGCGGAACGTTTAGGTATGATTTGATGAGTTATTGAGTTGCGGACCTTCGTTCTACCAACGAGAGAGATGTTAAAAATAAGAATCATAAACCCCCTCGGTTTTTGGAGCCACTGCTCTAAAGGTTGTCTACGCACGCGGCCTCTTTAGGATCGAGATAAGGGAGGTAAAAGACATCCTTGATTGATAATACCTGACTTTTACAATTTATTTTCTTACTAAAAAACAACTTTAACCTTTTGAAAAACATAGCAAATAACTTAACCTTTCCTACCGAGAAAAAACAAATATTTCTTTTCGATTTTCCGGTATTTTTTCTAGCAACAGGATATACATTTTTTGTTGGTCTGCTTTATTGGTTACTGACGGATCGGCCACTTATTGGTATTGACGACGCCAATATTTACATGGTTTACATGCGTAATCTTGCCGAAGGACATGGATTTGTGTACAACGTAGGGGGCGAACACGTAGAAGGCTTTACCTCCCTGTTGTGGACAATTTTTGGAAGTCTTTTATTCTTGATTTTTCATACACCGGAGATCGCATTGCTGGTATCATCTTTCCTGATCGTAGCGATCATTATTTTTCAACTCACAAAATTTACCAATACTTACACCCAGCACAAAGGTCTCATTTCGCCGTATGCCCTGTTAACACTTGGATTATTAGCAGTAATACCTGGCTACTTTGACTGGACAATTCTTACTTTGATGGAAACAGGCTGGTGGAGTTTGCTGTTGATTACGATGGTATTTAACATTGGTCTGTTTTTTTTTGATCAAACCGAAAAATCTTTAAAGGCTAAAAACAAAAGCTTCCTTTTTTTACTGGGTCTATTATTACTTACCCGACCTGAATCACTACTGTGGGGATTGATTTTTATTGGCATTCGTAGTTTACTATTTTTATTTGCTACCAAATCCATAAAATCAGCTATACCCGATATTCTAAAAATGGTGGCCACTTACGCGTTGACCGTAGGTACTTTGACAATGTGGAGAATCTACTATTTTGGCTACCCATTGCCTAACACTTATTATGCTAAAGTCAGCGCTGACCTGTTTGCGAATATAAAAAATGGAACGATCTATTTAATTCAATTTTTGTTACAGGGAAATCCGTTAGTACTAATTATATTGGCAACTTTTTTCTTTTGGCTAATCCAGTTTATCAAAAAGAGAAATTATCAAAATTTTCGAAAAATGTTGCTACTCTGGTTAGGCCTCGTTACCATCATTAATCTACTCATCCCTCTAGTTACTGGCGGCGACCATTTTGTGTTATTCCGATTTTACCAGCCTTTGCTGCCAATTACATATGTACTGTTTAGCTTGATTCTATTCGAAACATTTAAAAAGTATAATACCAAAAACATTTTTGTTATCCTCGGAATATTTGTACTGACGGCCAGCCTTTTACCAACCAATCGTCTCTATGGATATATTCCAAGACTAGTAATTTTCCATAGTCATCATGATGCCAGATCTTCTTTACACCTCGATCATCATTGGGCTAGTTCAGGACGTTTTTTTGGCGAACAACTCAACAACTTTTTTGTAGAAAGCGACCATTACCCTAGTCACGGACTGTTGGCTGCGGGAGGAATGGCATACGGATATCGGGGCGAATCAATCGATCTGCTCGGATTGAATAACGTAGCAATGGCACATGCTGAAAATGTTAAAAACCCCAACGCTCTCAAGAATCACGCTTCCTTTAATAAAGCCGTTTTTTATAAACTCCAACCGGAAATATTGCATCTGTGGACCCATTTTCTAGAAGATAAAAGTACCTTTACCCCGACAGAATTGACCCCGACAGCGGACGAAAATTTTGAAGCCAAAACTTTTTACCAAATCCATAAAGATAGTACTTTTAAAAAGTTGTACCACCCTGTATATATTACCCAAAAATCTACCAACAAAATATTACATACTTATATCCACAAAAATTTTTTATCTTCCTTGCCTAAAGAAAAATACGATATTGAATTTATCCAAATACCCCAATAAAAATCATGGCAAAAGAAATAATGTTGATCGGTGCTACTTCAGACGTAGCACAGGCGATGGTTCACCTAATTGATAGAAAGACAACTCACCTCTGGTTGGTTGCCAGAAATGTAGAACGTCTGGAGCCACTAAAAACACACGTAGAAATCACCAAGGCGATTTCGGTAAGTCTGTTAGAATCGGACGTTTGCGAATTTGAAAAGAATATCACTTTATTTGAACCAATCGCACCAAAAATCGACGAAATTTATTTTTTTGCGGGCTACCTGGGACACCAGGAAAAAGCCCAGACAGAATCAGCAGAAACCCTAAAAATCATCAACACCAATTTTACTGGCGCCGTACTCATTCTTAACGTCTTTGCGGAAGCTTTTGCCAAAAAAAAATCTGGAATTATTATTGGTATTTCGTCGGTGGCCGGTGACCGGGGCCGGAGCTCCAATTATTTTTATGGAAGTGCCAAGGCCGGATTCAGTGCCTATCTGGATGGCATGCGGCAACGTCTGGCTAAAGTAGGTGTACACGTTATGACGGTCAAACCTGGATTCATGGCGACTCGAATGACCAGAGAGCTTGACTTGCCAAAGTTGATCACGGCATCATCCGAAAAGGCTGCCTCGGTTATTTTTAAAGCCGCCAAGAAAAAAAAAAATACGGTATACGTAACGACGATCTGGCGTTTTATCATGCTCGTTATCCGAAATATTCCAGAAGCTATATTCAAGAGAATAAGTATCTAACCAACTTCTCAACAATCTCATTATTTCTACATGGAATTTTCATCCATCTCTCTGCTGTGACGTTTAATTGAATAATCATGAAACCGGCAAGCAGTATATTCCTATGAAAATAAAAAAAAAATCACCATCCAATATACGGTCTGAGGCATCGACAAGCCTCGCAATTTTCGATTTTGATGGTACGCTGACCAAGCAAGATACCCTTCTGGCATTTATCGAATTTACCCACAGCAAGCTGCGCCTGTACTGGGAATTATTTTTGTTGAGTCCGCAATTGATATTGATGAAATTGGGATTTAGAAACAACGAAATTCTAAAGACAAAACTATTGAGTCGGCTATTTCGCGGAATCCAAAAGGAAACCCTGGAAGCGTGG
>CALLPK010000096.1 GCA_938015415.1 uncultured Saprospiraceae bacterium | reverse complement strand
TGGCGGGTATCACCGTTTCGGTGATCATCATTCCACAAGGAATGGCTTATGCTTTATTGGCCGGCCTGCCACCTATTTATGGTTTATCCGGCGGCCTGGTTCCACTGATTATCTATGGAATTTTTGGTACCTCCGGGCAATTGTCTATCGGTCCGGTAGCCATCTCTTCTATTCTTATATTTGCGGGTGTCTCTCAGTTGGCTGCTCCGCTGAGCGAATACTACATCGAAATGGTCATTCTGGTCGGATTTTTAGCTGGCGTATTACAACTCTTGCTGGGATTATTCCGTTTGGGATTTTTGGTTAATTTTATTTCGCAACCGGTTATAACAGGGTTTACGGCGGCGGCCGCGGTAATCATTTTTGTCAGTCAGCTAAAAATAGGATTGGGTATTTCCGTACCCCGTTCAGATAATCTGATTGATACGGGCACTTATTTAGTGCAACATATTTCTGAACTGGATTGGCTGGCTGTTCTTTTTTGTGGAACCAGTATTGTGATACTATCCGTTTTGAAAAAAATCAACAAAGCAATACCCGGATCTTTGATCGTGGTCATCCTCGGTATCTTAGCAGCTTATGGATTAACCCGCTACGGAATGGCCGGAGAGTTACAGATTGTAGGTGCCATACCAACTGGACTGCCCGCATTTAAAATGCCGGATTTTAGCATGGAAAACATCTTACTATTGATCCCGACCGTGTTGACCGTTGGTATCATGGGGGTAGTAGAATGTATTGGAATTGCGAAAGGAATAAAGCGGGACGACCAGACCTCAAAGGTACGTCCCAATATGGAATTATCTGCTTTGGGACTTTCAAAGATGGCTGGGAGTTTCTTTCAGGCTTTGCCCACGTCGGGTAGTTTTTCGCGTTCAGCGATTAACGATGAAGCTGGTTCCAAATCTGGAGTATCTTCCATCACCACTGCCTTGATGGTCGCTTTGACACTCCTCTTTTTTACCAAACTTTTTTATTACTTACCAAGTGCGGTATTGGCGGCTATCATTATTTATGCTATTAAAAATTTATTTGATGTAAAAGAAATGCGAAGCCTTTGGAAATCACATAAGATTGATTTTTCCATGATGGCGGTTACATTTTTTATCACCGTATTTTTTGGTATTGAAAAAGGAGTCTTGGTAGGCGTTATTTTATCTCTGGCTATTTTTATCTACCGATCTTCGCGTCCGCATATGGTCCGTTTGGGACGATTGCCGAATACGGAGGTCTACCGAAATATAGAACGGTTTGAAGAGGCCAAATGTCCGGAAGAGGTATTAATCGTACGGATTGATAATCAATTGTTTTATGCCAATGTATTGTACTTTGAAGAGACCATTGAGAACTATAGCCAAAAGAGACCAAATCTTCGTCTGGTTATTCTGGACGCCTCCGGAATGCATAATATTGACAGTACTGGAATCCGGGTATTGACTCAATTATTCCATTATTTTAAGAAAAGAGATATTCGTTTTAATATTTCTGGCGCCATTGGGCCGGTCCGGGATATTATCAGTACGTCTGAATTATTGACTTTAATGGGGCAGAAGTCTTTTTTCCTGGAAATTCACGATGCAATGTTGTACCATGGTGTAATTTCAAAAGACGGTCAGGATACGGGATGGTCGGAAGATGCGGTACAGACAAATTTTTAGGAGGAAGAATTTATTAGTTGTTTTTGAAGTTATTTTGTGAAATATTCCAATTAAATTGTTTCCTTTGCAAATAAAAATGTTACCTAAACTATTCTTTTTATATTTTGTAATTTCTTTTCCAATTTCCCTCATTGGGCAAACCACCCAAGAGGTTTTGATGCGAATTTATCCTAATGATGCTTTTTTAAAAATCGATACCCAGTTAATTAATGTTTCCAAGCAGCCGGAACCTTTTGTTCTTAAGCTGGAACCAGGAAATTATCCTTTAGAAATCTGGGCATCCAGTTTTGAAATTTTTAGAGATACCCTGGTCGTGGACGCTAATACCCATCGATATACTAAAACGTTGACCAATCGTAGTGCTTTGTTTGAAATATATAAAACCGAAAGAAATGATTATACTAATTCTCGGTTGAAACGTACCGGTATTACCGCCGGTCTGGTGGTAGCGAATCTTGGCGCACTGTACCTTTGTGTTAGTAATAATAGATTGAATGGATTGGAAGAGGACGCCGCCAGACTGCAGGTTCAACATTTGAATTTGGCGTTGCCTGCCAGTTTGGAAGCGAATCGAGCGGCCTATGAGGCGGTAAATGATAAATATAAAAAGGAACGGACCGTTGTATATTTAAAACGTTCAGTTGGGGTTCCTTTGGTTTTGCTTTCCAGTTATTTTAGTTATAAATTTTTAAAAAAAATAAGAGCCAAAAAACTTGAGGAGCCACAGTTAAGACCAGATAAAAACCCTTTCGTCTTTAATGGACTCGAAATAAATACGATAAATTCGGCTTACCATTTAGGTTTAACTTTTAGATTTTAGGAATATGAAATATAGATTTTTTACGCTGTTGCTAGGCGTATTTTTATTTAGCGGTTGTATTGACGATTTGCCAGAATTGGAAACTAATCCACTTGAGGATGAGACCATCTCTGTGATAGAAATAGTAGATTTTGACTATAATCCTAATCTTGGCAGAGTGGAAATAAATTATGTGTTGAATTATGATTTTACAGAAAACAGTGCCATCGGTGGAGTCGTAGTCATTGTTAATGATGTGAATGCAACGATCATTACGGATATCAACCAAACGGTCTACGTAGAAAGAAACCTACCATTTGAGGGGACCAGATGTTATCAGTTAGCTTTTTCGAGTGAAAATATTGCGATCAGACCTACGGAGGCAATATGTGTAGAACTTTAAAAAGGGGCTTTCAGAATTACAGCTATAACAAGCTGGATTATAAAAAGCAGAATGGGCCGCTAAATCAACCGCTCAATCGCCCGTCGGTTGGCTACCAACATTTCGTAACCACTATACAAGGTGATCAGGACGGTCCAGACGACCATGGAAAAGATAATCACATTGATCGCGGTATTTCCAATAATGGCTTGTAGTGGCTCATTAAAAATCAAGAGATTATAAATGATAAAAAGTACAATAGACTGGGTAAAGGTTTTTACTTTACCCGAATAACGTGCTGCCAGGGTAATCTTGTCCCGAAAGAGTAAAATCAGTCGGATGACGGTTAGCGCAATTTCACGAACGGCAATAAGTATGGTAAAAACAAGGGGTATAATACTGTGGTAAGAAAAGATAGCTAAGACCATGATAATCAGTATTTTATCTGCAATCGGGTCTGTGATTTTTCCAAATTTAGAAACGGTATTCCAGCGTCTTGCCAAATACCCATCCAGAAAGTCCGTGAAGGAAGCAGCCATAAAAAATAATAACGAAATCGTCAGTGGGAATGGCTTTAAGGTAAGCGCAAAGTAGCCACACAGCAGCGCTAGTGGAATTCTAATCAACGTCAGGAAATTCGGCAATTGCCGTTTTATTTCAGTCATAGGTCTGAATACTTATGCGATTATAACACCTGCAAGATACAAAAGTTATCGCGAATCGCTTTTATTTATTAGTTAAACCTAGAATTCCCGAATCACCTTTATTATTCGCTCTTGCTCGAAGCTCCCTTGAATTGTTGTGTTTTATTTCGAAATAGCACATTAAAAGAGGTCAAACTACCATATATACGCGTAATATACTGTTGCAGGTTTACCTTTTCTTCATCATTTAATTTACTGCTGTTGATGCGTTGTTCCATGACTCGCAAGCGATCCCGTACCATTACAATTTTATGAAAGAAAGAATCTATAGGAATTTCTTTAGATTTCAAACCCGAATCTTTAGGTTTTAGAATCATCGTACCATCGATCCATTTGTCGCCCAGTTCTACCGTATCGGCACTACCCAGCCAGGTGTTAAGGATATTTTTTAGCGCCTCTTCTGCTGCCGAAAAGGAAACCGCTTCTTCCGCTTCAATCGCCTCAATAATTTCCATATTCTGGTAATTTTTACCAACTTCCTTGATACCGTAGGTTACAAAACAAACATCATAAGCTGCCGGATAGAGCCCAATAATCACGCCGACTCCAAAGGCTGGGTGATTGACACGGGAACCAACTCCCAAAGATTTTATCATGGTATTTTCCATTGTAGATTTTTCTTTTTTTCTACGGAAAAAAGGGCAGTTCGGTTTCAATTCTTAAATAACTTCTCTACCTGAGAAAATACGTATAAAAATTCCCGCCCAATATCCCGCCCTCGTTCCAGGTATTTTGCAGCCGCCAACGGGGTCTCATCAAAGGCTTTTGGATCGTCAAAAGGCAATGCTATCCGAAAATCACAACCTGCTACTAGAGGACATCCTTCATCTGCCGAGGTACAAACCATAATGGCCGCAAACCCTTCGGACGGATTGGGTGGATCATCGTACCGTTTTGAAAAGGCGGGGTAGGGCGTCATTTCCAGATTCCAGCGTACTTGATAAACTGGATTTTCTATACTGACATCTGCTGTGGTTACATCAAATCCCAAATCTTGTAGCGCTTTTACGGCCCGTGGATTAAAGGCAGTGATGGCGGTTCCACCCGAAAAAGTCTCCACTTTCGGCAGACCATAATAAGCTGCGGCTACACTTATCCAAAGCTGTCCCATATGACTCCTACGGGAATTGTGGGTACAAATGACGGTGGCGCTGGGCGTAGCACCGTTTTGATATTTTTTGGAAAAATAGCTGACTAACGTGTCGAGTTGGGTTTTTCGTTCTGTGGGAATGAGTTTGAACTCTGAAGTGAGATGATCACATTCTTTTTTTAAATCGGGAAAGATATCGGGGTTATTCATGGAGCGGGATTAATCGAGTGTAATGACTAATTAATAGTTCGGTAACTTTTTGAACTTGTCATTAATTATGGAATTGGCAATTGTTTTTTGCCCGTTAGCTGGTTTGCCTGTTGGCTAGTTGGCTTCCCTTTATCGTATTTCACGTATGAGAGAAGCTAACTAGCTAACCAGCAAACGGGCTAACTAGCTAAATTTATAATTCACTCACCTCAAAATTAAAAGTTATCGAACCATTGATTATAAATATACTATTAATCTTCTTATCTTTCGATTGATATTGGGAAGTTGTTTAAAAACGCCCCAATTGTTGCGAATGGATAAAATTTTCTAACTAAACCCTCATACTATGGAAATCAATTATTTACTCTTATTTGCTACGGCACTCATTCCCCTTGCCGTAGGATCACTTTGGTACAGCAACTTACTCTTTGGCAAAGTCTGGTTTCGAGTATCCGGCATGACCGAAGAAAAAATGAAATCAGGAAATATGCTGCTCATTTTTGGGCTGACCTATCTCTTTGGCCTATTTCTGAGCAATGGTTTAGCTGGCTGGAGTGTCCATCAAATGATGACCGAAAACCTGTTTGTGATGCAACCTGGTTACACGGACCAAACGGGCGAATACTACGAATTTTTTCAAACCTTTATTGCAAAATATGGTGACCTCCACCGGAGTTTTGGACACGGTGCGGTGCATGGAGTAGTGGCTACGATTACCCTGGCGTTGCCATTGATTGCGATTAATGCTTTATTCGAAAGGAGAGGGTGGAAATATATCGGTGTCCACGTTGGGTATTGGTTGGTCGTAATGGTGCTAATGTGCGGAATTTTAAGCCAGTTTTTATAATATTTTTTTAAATGCAAGTATTTGATTGTCAGATGTTTATGGCTGGTATTCGTTTTTATTTGAAAAATAATTTTTTTGCTATTGACAATATGAATTTTTTGAACTTAATTTGCGCCCGAATTCGAAATAAAGGGGATTATTCCTGCTAGAAATAGGACCCTGATGTTGTCAGTTTTTTATTTATTTAAACCATTTAAATTATTTAAAAATGATTAGCAAGAAGCAAAAAATGACCGCTGCCCGTAAAAATGCAGAAGCACAAAAAGCAAAGAAAAAACAAGATCGTACCGCTAAGATGAACGCAGGTGCAAGTATGGTTTCTACCGGAAAAGGAAAGAAGCCAATGTCCATCATTAAACAAGCTGCAAAGAAAAGAAAGTAAGGAATTATTTCCGGATTTTAAAAAAAAGAGCGTATCTCTACCGTGGTGGAGATACGCTTTTTATATTGATGAAGCTTCCTGCTTTCAATCAGTTTTAAAAGCTGATATTTCGTTTAGGATTTTAAAATTTCTAATAAAAAATTACTTACTCAAATATTCTAACATTTATTAAAATATTAGTATGTTTGTGCCATGAAAGATACCCAACGCAAATTTTCGGTGGATACTTTACAAAAGGTAGCCAAGATTCTCAAGACGATTGCGCATCCGGTCAAGCTTGAAATTTTAGAAGTCCTGGAAAGTGACGAACCGCTGGACGTAACGACGATTGTTGATCGAATCAACCTACCCTGTGAAGTATCCATGATGTCGCACCATTTAAATAAAATGAAAGACAACGGTATTCTTACTTCTCAAAAAAAAGGTAAACAGGTTTATTATCAGATTGCCAATCGGGAAATCCTAAAGATCTTTGATTGCATGGAGAAATGCGAGATATAGGGGGCGCTGGGTTTGTTGAGTCGCTGCGCTGGTTGAAGCGCTTCGCTGGTTGAGTCACTGCGTTTGTTGAATCGCTTCGCTTGTTGAGTCGCTTCGCTCGTTGAATTGCTGCGCTGGTTGAATTGTAATTATGCAATTGAGAATTTTTTAAAAAAATAAAAATAAACAATTGAGTGTGTGACAAATTGCGGGATTGTGTTAAAGCTAGTTGGCCGGTTAGCCAACTGCTAACCAGCAATTATTATTCCCCATAATTTGTCACGCACTCTAAACAATTTAAAAAATTAACCCAGCTGTTTCAATAAGTTATCAACAAGCGAAGCGCCTCAACAATTAAACACTTAACCATTTCAAAACCAAAAAAATGATCAATTTTTTATCTCAACCCTGGCCCTGGTACATTTCTGGCCCTATGATTAGCTTAGTCATGTTCCTGCTTCTTTGGGCGGGTGGTCAGTTTGGTGTCAGTGGCACTTTACGAAGTGTTTGTGCAATTGGTGGGGCCGGAAAACACGTCAAGTTTTTTGATTACGATTGGAAAAGTCAAATCTGGAATCTGGTTTTTGTTGTTGGTGCGGTCATCGGTGGGTTTATTGCGCACCACTGGCTGGCTAATCCGACACCGCTTGCCATTTCCGAAGCAACCATCAGAGACTTGGATCAACTCGGTATTTCCTTTGATGGTGGATTGATACCCATGGAATTGTTCAGCTGGTCAAGCTTAGCGACCCTTAAAGGATTTTTAGTGATTGTCGTCGGTGGGTTTCTGGTAGGCTTCGGTACTCGTTACGCGGGAGGATGTACCTCGGGACATGCCATCAGCGGTCTATCTAATTTACAAATTCCATCGTTCATTGCCGTGATCGGTTTTTTTATCGGTGGGCTGATCATGACCTTTCTCCTCTTTCCATTAATCTTTTAAAAACCCCTCAGATGAAATTTCTAAAGTTTTTATTAATTGGTATTCTCTTCGGAATTGTGATGACCAAATCAGAAGCCATTTCCTGGTATCGAATTCAGGAGATGTTTCGTTTTCAGTCTTTTCATATGTACGGGATTATTGGAACTGCCCTGGCCGTCGGTGTCGTCATGACCCAATGGTTAAAATCTAAAAATATAAAGTCCGTCGATGGCCAACCACTCCAATTGAAGGATAAAGAAAAAAGTGTGGCTCGCTATTTATTTGGAGGAATCATTTTCGGGTTAGGCTGGGCTTTGTCGGGCGCCTGCCCCGGACCAATGTATACGCTGGTAGGAAATGGCTATACAACGGTGATTGTTTTGATACTTAGTGCTGTGATGGGAACTTTTGTGTATGGAGTGTTAAGAGAGCGGTTACCGCATTAGGGATCAATCAATATTCAATATTGAACATCCAATACTGAATATTGATTAATGTGCTTTAACGTATTTTTGATCATATCTTTTTATGGGTAAACACCTCTCAAGGATTTTCGAAAATCGAGTGCATTATTCACTACCATACTATTCAGTATTAATTAAAAACCTTCCGCCACAAAATCCCTGCATGATTCCACAGATTTCCCCAAAAGCCAAAATGTTCCTTCAAAACAAAGTATCGATCTTTTAAAGACTGTTGGTGCTGTTGTTTAGAAAGACCACCCACTAAATAGGAGGCTAGGATCATTCCCGTAGCGGTGGTGTGTTTACTAGCTTTCAAACATTTGATGACCCAATCAATATCTGCCGTCAAATTATTTTCAATATATAAAGGAGCAATTTCGCGGCGCGGTAAAAATCCCTGGTGACAAACGACCATTCCTTTGGCCAGGTCTTGCCAATGAAGTGGGTCCGTTAATTTTTGTTTGGTGGTGGCACTACGCGTTCCGAGTTCCTTGCGGTCATCATCCACCAGCATCACTTCGCCGTAGAGAATATCTGTCTCCGGTTGCCATTTTTTCATCATCTTTTCTACCGTATCCGGTGCGTAGATATGATCTCCCGCGTTCATAAACCAAACAAAATCCCCCGTGGCCATTTTTAATCCCTTGTTCATGGCATCGTAGAGACCGTTGTCTGGCTCACTGATCCACTGGCTAAGGTGATCGGCGTATTTTTTAATGATCGCAACTGTTCCATCCGTCGATTCACCGTCTACGATAATATATTCAATCGCAGGATAAGTTTGCCCAATAATCGATTCGATCGTACCGGCTAGGAGGTCTGCGCCGTTGTAGATGACCGTAATTATGGAGATAATGGGCTTTTTAGACATGATAATTTAACTATTTGTAAAATCAGCTGAACGCAGCAAAACTAAGATTTTAACGTAGAATTATATAAAAATACCTTAAATTTGACCTCTTATAACGCAAATGTTGAATAGTTGATAATAATGTACTTCTAAATAATAAGAGATGATGGTACAATAACAACTTGAAAATGTACTTATTTCATTGAAAAGAGCTTAAACAACTCGTTGCTCTACGTCAAAAGACAGGTTCAACTCAACATTTCAACACCTCAACATCTAACAATGAATCAATCGACCCTCAAGCGCCTGTTACCACATTTACTTGCCTATTTTTTGATGATGGCGATCTCCTTTATTTTTTTCTCTCCTTACGTTTTCGAAGGCAAAGTACTCACTCAAGGTGACAACGTACGGGCCCGCGGCATGCAGGGAGAGATGACAAAAGTGCGCGCCGAAACGGGAGAAACGCCCCTCTGGACCAATTCAATGTTTGGCGGAATGCCTACCTATCAGATTCAAATGGCCAAGGGAAATAACCTGACCCGAATTCCTTATAGTCTTTTATTTTTAAAACAATCGGTTACTAATCCCCACACGGTGGTTCTGGTCGCGATGTTCTGTTGTTATCTATTATTGATTACGCTGGGCGTCGACTGGCGGCTTTCGATTATCGGAGCCGTAGGGTTTGGATTATCCAATTACCAAATAGATTTAGCGGAGGCCGGGCACTCCACCAAGATGGCCGCCGTGGCTCTCTTACCTGGCCTGTTCGCAGGAGCTTTACTCGCTTACCGGGGAAAGTATTTACTGGGAGGCGCGCTTTTCGGGCTATTTATGGCCATGGAAATTCTAGCCAATCACCTGCAGATTACTTTTTACGCAGGTTGGGTGTTGATTATTCTGGGAATTGTACAATTGATTGGAGCCATTCGCAAAGGAACGCTCCCCAATTTTATCAAAGCCAGTGCAATTTTAGTAGCTACTGGATTACTCGGAATTGCTGCCAATGCCGATCGGATTTTAGTGACACAAGAATATGCCAAAGAAACGATTCGGGGAACTTCAGAACTTTCTTCCAAAGGTGGAAAAGATGGCTTAGATAAGGGTTATATCTTCGCCTGGAGTTACGGAATCAAGGAGTCCATGACTTTATTGATTCCCAACTTTAATGGTGGTGGATTTTCCCAGCATTATCGAGGTACTAATACCCATGATAAGATTTATCGAACTTTAGTGGCTAATAATTCTCAGTCTATGCCCCGGGATATGGCCATTAAAACCGCCGAGCGACAAATAGCTGCAAATATGTACTGGGGAGATCAACCCATGGTAGGTGTGGCGATTTATTTTGGGGCCATCATTATCTTTCTCTTTTTTCTCGGTGCTTTTTTAGTGCCCGGCGAGATCAAAGCCTGGTTGTTGGCTTCCGCAATTTTTACGCTGATGTTGGCCTGGGGCGGCAACTTTTTCCTCAATGGATTTTTAGTAGACCATGTACCGATGTTTAATAAATTTCGGGCGGTAAGTATGGCTTTGGGATTGACCCATCTGGCGGTTGTTTTATTAGCTATTTTAGGATTACAGGCATTTGTTTCGAAAAAATATACGGTGGCGCAAAAGCAAAAAGCGTTGATGATCGCTCTGGGAATTACGGGCGGATTATGCTTGTTGTCTTTAGTAGGAAGTTTTATGATGGATTTCTCCAATCCGGCCAAAGATAGTCGCTTACCCTTGCCACCTGAGTTCCTTCCTGGAATCTTGGAGGATCGGGCCAGTATTCTTCGAATGGATGCGTTGCGATCTTTACTTTTTATTAGCTTAGCTGCGGGTAGTTTATTTGCGTTTTTAAAAGGAAAAATAAAAGTATTGGTAGCGGTATTACTAGTTGGGGTACTGAGTGTTTTGGATGTCTGGCTGGTGAATAAAAGAATCCTGTTTGCGGAAAAATATGAGACGCCAAAGCAGGCTACGGCTTCCGCCAATCCTACGCCCGCCGATCAGCAGATTATGGCCGATCCTGATCCGCATTTTCGAGTCTTAGATTTGTCAAGAGGTACACCGTTTACCAGTGCAAATGCTTCCTATTTTCATAAAAGCATCGGTGGTTACCACGCTGCCAAATTAATGATTTTACAGGATGTGGCCGAACGTTATATCGATCCGCAGTACGGACAAAATCCGCTGGAACACCTGAATATTCTGGGAATGCTCAACACGAAATACGTGATTCAGGGCGGACAGGGTAATCCACCTCAGGTAGCGAAATTATCCGAAGCTTTGGGTAACGCATGGTTCGTAGAAGAATATAAAACAGTAGCCGACGCCGACGCAGAAATTGCTGCTCTGGCTAATCTTGAACCTCGTAAAACGGCTATTCTCCGGCAAAGTGAAGCCGCCAAACTCAATGGGTTAGCGATCACCCGAAATCCGGCGGACAATATTAAATTGACTAGTTACCATCCAGATAAAATGACCTACGAATATTCAGCGGCGAATGAGCGCTTGGCCGTCTTCTCCGAAATTTATTACCCCGAATCCAAAGGTTGGAAAATCTACGTGGATGGGCAACGGATGGATGGCGGATTATTACGCGCTGATTATTTGTTACGGGCCGCCAAACTTCCGGCGGGGAAACACACGGTGGAGATGCGCTTTGAACCGCGCTCCTGGTATGTTGGCGGCACGATTGCTTTGATTGCGTCGATACTGTTAATGCTTGGATTTTTAGGGGCGCTCTTTTTCTATTTTAAAGGACGAGAAATACCAGATGCTGATCAGTTGAGTGAAATGGAATTCGTGCAGGAGCGGCAGGTAAAAGAGGAAGTAAAGGCGACGAAGCCTAAACGAAAAAAGAAGAAGTAAGAATAAGAACGACTAAAATAAGCGGTTATTTTATTGGCCTCTCAGACGTTCTTTCAGCGCTTTGGCCATACTCCGGGTACCTGTTTTATCAAGTAAATTTAAAACTGTTTGCTTGGTGTTTTTTCTGATGGCCGTAATCGTGAAAGGGTAGAAGACTCGTTTTTTTTCGGTGTCCTTTATGTACGTTACTGCCGATGCATAGTCACTCCTGGCATCCTGAATGACGCCCGTAAATTTGAAAACGGATTTTACAAATTGATTACCTGCGACCAGTTCAAATCCGTGGTTGCCCATCAGGTTGACCAAAGATTCCAGGGTAAAATGAAAAGTGTGGGCATTTTGCAAATACCGTAAAATATTGGCCTCATAATTTTTGTGAATTTCCTTGATCCCCGGAACTTCAATATAAACGAGCGTATTTTTTTTAGTAAACTGCTTTATTAATTCAATCTCTTTATTGACATCTAAAATATGTTCCAGAATGTGTGAATAGATAATGATATCCGGTTTTTTATCACTTGAAATATCTGCCAGGGTTGCGGTTTCTAAATCGAGTCCATACGTTTTTTTTCCATAATTAACATATTCTTCTCCCAGATCAATCCCCTTTACTTGGAAATTCTGATCTCTAAAATAATCAAGGATTCCTCCGGCTCCGCATCCTACCTCTAAGATATATTTTGCCTCTTCTTCTAAAAGTTGATGATCTTTTAAAAAATCATAAATGTGTTTTCCTTTTTTCTTTTGATCTTCAAAAAAAAACTGCTCTGGCCGCTTCTACACCGTTATAGAGTTTCCGGTATTCAATATTATAAAATTCATTATAAGCCGATTGTGTCATTCTGGGGCTGGTATACACCAATCCACAATCACCACAAATATTAACCGGAAAATAAAGCCCATATCGGTCTTTTTCTCCAATCAATTCCTTTTTGGCACTATTACAAATCGCGCAGTTCACTTCTTCAAATTTATAGGTCTTTCCGTCAACTTTTTCACTAACCTGTTGCTTCATTTTTAGTTGCAGTTCGTTTAGCTTCAGCTCCGGAATACCATTATTTTCAAGTCTTTTTAATATCATTGTATTACTATTTAAAAAAGCGAAGATATCGCTAAAATATTTTATGCTTCTTTGATTTTGGTAAAATAATTTTTGATACCCTGAATAACAAGTTCATGACTACGGCCTTCGTTGGGCGTGCCGATGGTCGCGTCGTAATACCGTATCTGGTCAGTAGTCAATACAAGGTCGGAGTGCCTATTTTTTATCTGATCAATCAGTTCCATTTCGGTAGTCGCTTCGGGGACCAATTCGTTTTTTACAAAATCATACATGTCTTCCGTTTCACCTTCTGGATCAAATTTATAATAAATAGCCCGAATATTCAGCAGCGCAGCTTCGTAGTGAATCGAGGTATTGCCGGCAATAACCAGGTCTTGTTTTAACAGAAATTTAAAAGGATTTTCTTCCCGGCTGTTGGAGATCGCCACGCCAGTGGGAATCTCAATTTTCCGACGATCGCTAGGGTGAGGGCGGTAGGTAATGTTTCGTTCAGGGAAATGAATTTTCAAAGCCCGTAGCAGTTTTTCGATACTATCGGCGGGATCTAACAAGTTAGCGCAAAGCCCAATGGCGGTCATTTTTCGCCCGTCACCTTTCAGTGTTACTTTCTTTTTTTGGTTCAAATAAGGCGTAATTCGCGGTACTCCGATCAGGTTTACTTCCCCCTGTACGGGGCCGGATTTTTGGTATTTATCCAACGAATCCTGGCCTTCTAAAAAACTAACGCTAAATTTTAGGGGCGGAAAGTCAGGTCGTACACAAGCGTGTTGAATATAGAAAGTTGGAATATTTAAATAATTTGCCGCCAGTAGCAAAGCCCGTGCTTCTATCGTATGGTCGTTCGAAAAACTAATGGCTTGGGGTTGGTATTTTTTTAATAAATATAAACAAGCTTCGTATTGTCCTGCCGCCCGTACCGCTGCATCCCAGCAGCGTTTTACCGGATATTTTTCCAAATTTATCAGCTTGATTAGTGTTGGAATATTTTTAAGAAAATAAAAAAAGTGAAAAGGTAGAAATAATTGAATAATGGGAATACCAATTTTTGAGAAATTAAAAGGGGTCACAAATACGGTATTATCAATCTTCTTTTCAATAAAAGTCAGACTATTTAAATTATTATTTCCGATCACATATATCCAGTGGGCGTTGACCAATTTTTTCTGATAAGTAGTTTTTTCTCTAAAATAATAAAAAGAATTTTTCACCGACTTCAAGATTGAATTTACGGCTCGACTCATTTGCTCTTTTAGACCTGTTCCATACAAAGTTCGGCGGGCCGGCAACGCAAATTTCGCTACCGTTTCCGAAAGGTAAAGGTGAAGGATGTCAAGATAAATTTGTTGCTTTTCGGTCATTGTTTTTTTAAGGAATAATTTTTAGAATCAATAATTGATAATGAAGTTGTTTAAGAATTCCAAAAGAAGCCGAGAGCTAGAGAAAATTATTCAACTCTAGCGTCTTTTTTGAGTGAATAGCCGCGCTATTGACGAAAAAAAAGGCGACGAGTTGGAGGATTTTATCAGCTCGTAGGCAATTTGGGAGTTTTTAAACAACTTCAATGCACTCGGTTTGCGTAGCTTTTTTGGAAAGGCTTTTCTCCAAAAAAGAAATAAGATAGAAGAGTATTATTCATTAAAAATAAACACGTTAAAGCACCAATATTCATTTACAACTTAACCAAACTAACCTGCTTTTTTAACACCCCACAAATAAACTCAATCTCTGATGGTTGCAAACTCAAATAACTCGGCAAGCAAATTCCACGCTTAGACACCCAATCTGATACCGGATAACTTTCGTCCCGGACGTATTGCTGATACGGCGGCATCGTGTGTAGCGGATAAAAAACCGGACGCGTCTCAATGCCATTTTGCTGTAATTTGCCAATCAGTGCATCCCGATTCAGTTCACAATTATCATTCAGGACAATGGTATAGAGCCAGTAAGTATTAGTTACGTGGTCAAAGTCCGCAGGTAACTGAAATTCCGCGATGCCTTTTAAACCCTCATTGTACAATTTACCCATTTCGATTTTACGTTCGACAATCTCCTCAATCCGTTCCATCTGAGCCACGCCAATCGCCGCCTGTAAATTGGTCAATCGGTAATTATAGCCCACGAAATTATGCCAGTACCTTTTGTTTTTATCCATTCCATGATCCCGAAGAACCAAGGCCTTTTTATAAATTTCTTCACTTTGAAACAAGACCATTCCGCCTTCTCCCGTGGTAATTGTTTTGTTTCCATAAAAGCTAAACGTCGCTACGTCGCTCATACTGCCCGCCTTCTTATTTTTATAAACACTACCAATCGCTTCGGCAGCATCTTCCACGATGCGTAAATTATGTTTTTTGGCAAGATTCCGAATCGTATCCATTTCTGCGGGGAGTCCATACAAATGTACGGGCATAACGGCTTTGGTTTTGGGCGTGATGGCTCGAGCCATAGCTTTGGGACAGATATTCCAGGTAGTCGCATCAATGTCTACGATGACGGGGGTTGCCCCGCTGTAAATGATGGCGTTGATACTCGCTGCAAAAGTCAGGTCGGGAACGATTACTTCGTCGCCTTCGCCGATGCCCAGAGCTTCCAACGCGAGGTGTAAGGCAACCGTACCGTTGCTCACCGCTGCTGCGTAAGGAACGCCGCAGTACTCCGCGACCATTGTTTCAAAATCCCGGACATATTTTCCAGCCGAAGAAATCCAGTTGGTTTTGATACAGTTGGTTACATACTCCAGCTCATTACCACCCAGTTCCGGTTCTGAAACAGGGAAGCGGTTATAGCGGTGAATACAAGCGTAATCCACCGGGCGGCCTGCTTCGTCCAGCAATGGAATATGTCGAATACGATGGTCGAGTAATTGTAGCAATTCTTCCCGGGGCGTTTCAATCGGGCGGCTCGTAAAACGAGTGTTCATGGCTTCGCCTGCGGTAGTTGACAAGGTTAGTCGGTTCATAAATGCCCGGCGAATATCTCCGTCGGTTAGAATACCGACTAATTTTTGGTCTTCGTCTACGACAAAGCAAACTCCTTGTGCCGAAGCATCAATAATTTTAAGAACGGTTTCCAGTGAATCCGTTTTCTTAACGAGTAATTGATCAATTGTTGGTGTCATATTTTAAAACCTAAAAGTTAGGAATAGCATTACGAAGGTAGCATGATTTTTTATTTAAACCACTCCGGTTTTCTGAGCGATGGTCAACCACTCTATTTGTTTTTTAATCGACGCGATGCTTTGCTTTTTAACTTCTAAAACGTGTGGAATGTTGCCAAAAAGGGGCATAAACTCCCCAAACCAATAACCGGATTCGATGGGTAAATTGTTGTCCAGTTCACCCGCGTTGTCGCTGTGGTGGATCGCCCGTACGTAAGGAGCTACTTTTTTTACGGCCGCTGCGGCGGAAAAATTCAATGTACGGGCCGAAACTTTCAGGTGCGCCGTATCAAGTAAAATTCCCAGGCGAGGATGATTAATTTCCTGGATGAGTCGTTGCATTTCTTCTGGATCACTGCAAAGAAGAGGCGATTCACCGTGCACGTTGAGATTCATTCTGGCCGTTACATTATTTTCAATATAAAAATCCAGGTCCAGTGCTTCTGCTAGGGGTAGAATAGTCCGGATCGAATCGAGAAATAATTTCCAGTGCTTTTTACAGTCAATCCGGTCCGTAGATTGGGGTAATTGCTGCCCTAAATTTTCAGGTTTGGGATCTATACAAAAACCGGCGTGGGCAGCATAGAATTCGGCGCCTCCTTGCTTACTCCAGCGTAAGCCCTTGAGTACGTGTTCAATAGATTGGGTACGAACCAGTGGGTCTTTACTAGCTAAATTGAGCACAAATGGTATAATCGGGGCAGGAAAATAGTTATGAACTAACTTGGGATGTGGATATGCATGAAAGAGCGTTTCCATATTTTCTCGGTAGGGCACTGCGGAACTGAATTCCAATGGGAAACTTTGCTCCGCTGCCTGACGAATCATATCTATTGTGTCAGTTCCATAAAAAGCCATCGAGCTGACGTAAAAGGAGGTTTGTTTAGCGTGCATTTATTATTAAAATAAAGAGTCTTATGAGATAATCAACTTCTTTGTTCAAAGCTAAACAAAAATAGCCAACCGAATAGGAGTCCGGTTGACTAAGTTTTTTTGTGGTCTGGTGTAATTGAAACCACATTAAGTTGTATGAAAGTACCCTTCCTTGTAACAACTTTTATATTTACTCACATAAGTCTTAGTGAAGTAATTCAAAAATAAATAGAATTAAAGATAGTTGTGTAGAAAATTTTGCTATAAAATGGAACTTAGATTTGTCATTTTTTACCCCAAATTTGGTTAATTCATGATCTGAATTTAATTTTATACAGGGATTTTTTAAAAATCACATAAAATTTTTACCTATTTTTATAATAAAAAGGAATTCAGATGGATGATTTCATACATAATTTTGTGCATTCTCTTAATCTTAGTGAGAAGGCTTACTTCAAAAAATTTGCTTCTTTCCACCATGGGAACCAGGATAAGAACTATCTGAGGTTGTACGCATTACTGATGAAACAACCACAGTTTTCAGAAGAGGAGCTGACACCGGAATTAGATAAAATTGGATTAGCTAAGTATTATGGCTCTGAGCAAAACTATCTTTACCGTCAGTTAATGACGAGTTTAATCAACTTTCATTTTGAGAATACGACCTACCGTAAATTAACCAAGCAAATTCTGGCCATTAACTTATTGATGGAAAAAGGATTTCGGAAAAAGGCCAACAAAGTGCTGAGAAAAGCCAAAAAACTGGCAACCGACCTGGAAGAATTTTCAATTCTATTAAAATTAGTTCAGCTGGAAGAAGAAATTTTATTTCGGGAAGGGATTCTAAATTTTACAAAAAAACTGCAGGAGCTAAAAAACGAGCGACAGCGGATCATGCTCATTATAGAAAATTATAGTGACTTACGATTGCTAAGAGAACAAATTCGGGAGTTGCAATATAAAATTAAATACGTGCACGAAACAGATGAGCTTCAGTATAAAGACTTAATGGCGCCGTCTTTAATGTCAGACCCTTCTAATGCACTAAGCAATAAAGCAAAATCCCACTGGCTGTACGTAAAAATGTCCATTGCCAACCTGCGATTGGATTTCCGTCAATCCGCTGATATGGGATATCAAACGCTGGATCTCATTCGTCAGCATCCCGCTCTTTTTCCTCCCATGCAATCCGCAGTAACAATAAGTAATCTTTTATTTGACGCTGTTTTACTATGTGATCGTCGTTTGTTTGATGATTTGATGAAACAATTGAAAGCGCAGACTTCTGTCTCTCCTAATTATCTAATCTACGTAGAGTATGTTCGGAAACTGAGATTTGGGATATTCAATCAGGATTGGGATCTATTGAGAGATACCGTAGGGCCTGCCAACCATTTTATGGTAAACCATAATAAATTAATTGAAGCGGCTCAGAGGGGAAATCTTTTTTTATTGCTGGTGGCAAGCTGGATGGAGTTGGGTAAATTTAATGAGGCAGTAGAACTACTGAATGTTTGGGAACAGTTGAGTGATAAAAAATTGTATCTTGCTTTTCGTCGGATGGCCAGACTGATTAGTTACTACGAGTTAAAATGGCATAATTTACTGGAAAGTGAAATACAGAGTGCCTACAAAGTTTTGAAAAAACATGGCGTTTATGAAAAAAGAGAACAAGTTTTAATGGCATTTTTTCGGGTAGTGATCAAAAAATCAACACACCAAAAACAAGCGCTTTTTCAACTCCGTGAAAAGCTGACGGTCATCGAAGAAAACCCCAACCTAAAACTGTTTTATCCAGCTTTCAATTACCTCCGGTGGGCGACTAATACAAAAGGTTGAATTAAGCAGTGCTTGGTATTCGTTAAAAAGCAGCAAAATTTTCTGGCAAAACATTAAGGTTTGTCATAGAAAGGAAGCAACCATTCCATGAAAAATACCTTTTTTGTAGATTGGTATTCCTTAAATCCAAATTTTTTGTAAAGAGGAATCGCCGCGTAATTATCCAGATCAACGGCTAGTTTTATTTTTGAAATTTTTTGTAAACGGGCATAACTCAGTAAGTGTGCCATCATCAATTTACCCAATCCTTTTCCCTGAAAATTTTCGGCAATAGCGATACCCAGCCAAATCGTATCATCTTCTTTATCCAGATGTCCATAAGCGATGGAGGCTCCTTGGTGACGGATGACAAAGGTGGCCAGATGATGATCCATAATATCCAGTGGCCTGGAATCGTAATACCGAAATTTTTGCAGCGTTGTTGCTCCTGCTATTTCAAGAAAGGCGGTGACCAATGGTCGATTCTTGGAAGTAATACGAATAATTTCCATTAGCAAAAGTCTGTTACCAATTAATATCTTTATCCGTCAGCAAATGGTCCGCGGGTAAATCACTCGTCAAAGATTTACCGATTAATTCGGGAAGTCGTTTGGGTGCGAGTCCGGTAGCGGGCCGTTTAAAAGCCAGATGTGAAGCTTCCAGGACCGTTCCTTTCGATAGATCTTTGACCAACACAATACTCCGGCGCATACCCACCGTATTGGCAACTTCTGCTGCCGACGGTTTTTTGAGGGCGGTTCCCAGTGCCAGTTCCGTTTGTCGAATACCCCGGACAAGTTCTGTAAAACCGTCGGGATCAAGCGAGCAGGAATGATCGGGCCCGGGCATCTCCCGGTCAAGCGTAAAATGTTTTTCGATGACTTTTGCTCCCAGTGCTACCGCCGCAAAACAAGCGTAATTATTGGCTACGTGATCGGAATAGCCAATCAAAACCTCGAGGGCCTGTCCCATACTGTTCATGGCCTTTAAATTAGTATCCTCAATTTTTGAAGGATAATTGGTCGTACACTGTAGTAAGACAATATCTTCATTGCCCGCATTCCGAATGGTTTGCACCCCTTCGTAGACTTCCGCCAAAGTCGCCATCCCACTGGAAATAATCATCGGCTTCCCTAGTTTGGCCACGTACTCCAAAAAAGGTAATTCTACCAATTGTCCCGAGGCAATTTTAAAAGCATCAACACCCAAGGCATCCAAAAAATCCGCATCCGCATAATTATAAGGCGTAGACAGAAATTGAATATCCAGTTTTTTACAAAGCGCAATAATTTGCTGATAGTCTGTCAGGTCCAGCTCCAGCTTTTGCAACATGGCCAGCTGTGACTCTTTTCGGTCGGTGACTTCCAATTGATAATTGGCCTTCGGCGCATTTTGAGTGACGACCGCCTCCGCTTTGAATGTTTGAAATTTGACACAATCGGCGCCCGTTACTTTGGCTTTTTTGACCAATTCGAGAGCCAGGTCGAGTTGTCCGTTGTGGTTGACGCCCGCCTCAGCGATGATGTAGCAAGGTTGGGTTTGGGAGATATGTGTTTTGCCTATTTTCATGATTGGGAGGATTTAGATAGTAAATAGCGAGCGTAGTCCAGATCAGCAGGCGTATCAATATCTACGGCTCGGTTTTCGGGAACGGTCACCAAGGCCATTCTTTCACCATAAATCGAAGCATGATTTAAAATAAACGCTGGTTTAAGACCTTCTACTACTCCGTTTAAACGGAAAACGGGAGGAAGTAGTTGCCTGCGAGGATATTTGGCGATTGATTTTCCAGAAATCAGGGGAGTGGACATCCCTTCTTCGTTCATGGTAAACATCCAGTAAGGATGATTGATACCCGTAGTTTCGGTAACCGTTCGAACGGAATCAATTTCTTTATTTTTGAGTTTTTGAATAACATTTTCAATATCAATACTCGTTCGAAAAGGAATAGTAGGCTTTAAATAAAGTACCAAATCTGGTTGATAGCCGTCCAGTTTATTTAGTTTGTTAAGTGCGTGTTGCAATACGGGCTGATCGCCTATGTGATCTTGGGCGTATTCGGCGGGACGCACAAAGGGAACTTCCACACCCAGAGATTTGGCGATAGCAATAATTTCTGCATCTTCGGAAGATAGAATCAGTCGATCCAAAAGACCTGATTCCTTTGCAGCTTTGATGGTATAGTAAATCAATGGTTTACCTCCAAGATCCACGATGTTTTTACGAGGGATTCCTTTGCTTCCGCCTCTGGCGGGAATAATTCCTAAAATGGAAGACATGTTAAGTGCTGAATTATTGAGAGACAAACATATTCATTATTTTTATAAATACTAACGTTTAAGAGTGGTAATTAAATAGGTAAAGGCTAATTATTAATCTGTTTTTCAACATTTCTTAAGGTCTATTTAGGATCACTTAAAATTTCTCGGTTTTCTTTTACCGTTCCATCACTATTCAAAAATAGAATCCAAACTTCACCTTGACGATATCCCTGGGTAGAAGAAGAAGAGGCCCCTATGGCAAAATCATTTACACCATCACCATCTAAGTCTCCTAAGTTAGCAATATCTGTCCCGAAAACACCTTCATTGCTCAAACTGCCCGTAAAGTTACCGTTGGTTTCATTAATCTTCTGCTGTCCAATGATTTGTTGAAGGCTGTCCATAAACAAAACCCATACGGCTCCCCGGTTAAAGCCATTTTCGTTATCATGCCGGGTGCCAACGATCAAATCAAGGTAGCCATCTCCATTTATATCTCCAGCATCTGTCAAGCCGCCCCCAAAAAAGTCATCTTCTCCTAATTCACCCGTGAACCCTCTTGAGAGTGCACTGATTTTCAAATGTGATGACACTTGAATGATTTGGGCATTTACATAGCTTAAACTAATTCCTAAAACAAAACTGAAAAGTAGTAATCCTTTTTTCATGGTGATTTATTAAACTTATTTTTATATTTCTTTATAATATGTTATTTAACACTGATATAATATTTTATGATTGTACGAATAAATGATTTAAATAAAAAGCGAATAGGAAGAATTAATGAGGAGATTATATTTGAAAGGATAGACTTTTTATTATAAAACTATTCTTTGTCGTTTGGAATATAGAACATATAAAACTAGGCAAAATAATACAATTGTGTAAATTTGTTTGCTGAATGGTTGTTAAACAATATTATTAATCTAATAACTTTTTTATATCAAAAAAAAGAAAATTCCTCCTCCTTTGCTCCCCCCAAAAGATTTTTTAGCTTTGTTCCACAATTCAATCCTCCAATACTATGAATAAAATTGTTGTATCAATCCTTTGGCTGCTGATGTCTCTTTCGCTGACCGCCCAAAAGCCTACGCTGGATTATTATTTTACCAATACTAATTTTGCGGAAAATATTTCAACACCAGCATCTGTACTGGGTTTTCAAATTGGTGAATGGCACGTCAGTCACGACCAGGTACTCCTGTACTTTCGGGCCCTGGCCGACGCTTCTGATCGGGTCACGCTAACGGAATATGCCCGATCTTACGAGCAACGACCGCTGGTATATCTGACAATTACTTCCGTGGAGAATCACACCCAGTTGGATAATATTAAAAAGAAGCATCTCACTAATTTGGAGGGAGGTAAAGCAACCGACGGGCCAGTCATTCTTTATCAGGGCTACAGCGTCCACGGAAACGAAGCTAGCGGTGGGAACGCCGCACTGCTCTACGCCTATTATTTAGCGGCTTCCCAATCAGATGAAGTTGTAAATTATTTGAATAATGCAGTTGTCCTGTTAGATCCTGTTTTTAACCCTGATGGATTTCATCGTTTTTCCACTTGGGTTAATCAGCATAAAAATAAAAATATGGTCAGCGATCCCGCCGACCGCGAGTACCGCGAAACGTATCCCGGAGGACGAACCAACCACTACTGGTTTGACCTCAATCGCGATTGGCTCCCCGTACAGCACCCCGAAAGTCAGGGCCGCATCCGTAATTTTCACGAGTGGTATCCCAACATTTTGACGGATCACCACGAAATGGGAACCAACAATACCTTCTTTTTTCAACCCGGTATTCCTTCCCGAACCAACCCAATTACACCAAAACGCAATCAGGAACTCACCGGAATGATTGGCCAGTTTCACGCCGAAGCGCTGGACGAAATCGGTTCTTTATATTATTCTAAAGAATCCTTCGATGATTTTTATTATGGCAAAGGCTCTACGTATCCGGACGTAAAAGGAAGTATCGGAATTTTATTTGAACAGGCCAGTTCCCGGGGGCATTTGCAGGAAAGTGCCAATGGATTGTTGCGTTTTCCATTTACCATTCGCAATCAGCTACGGACTTCAATTTCTACGTTAAAAGCGGGAGTGACTTTGCGAAAAGAACTGCTGAGTTACCAACGAGATTTTTATCAATCTGCTAGAAAAGAAGCCGGAGCTGCCAATGTGAAAGGCTATATTTTTGGAAATCCAAAGGATCAGTACCGGACACAGGAGTTTGTGAAAATATTGTTACGGCATAATATTGAAGTACAACAAACTACAAAAAATCAGCGGGTGGATGGAATTGAATTTTTAAAAGAAAAAACTTATACGGTAAATATGGATCAGCCACAGTATCGTTTGTTACGGGCTATTTTTGAACAAACCAAAGAGTTTCCAGATAGTTTGTTCTATGATGTGTCGGCCTGGACTTTACCGCTCGCCTTTGGCCTCAATTATGCGGAGATTGGCGCGGATAAAATGGGAAATAAAAGGGTGACGGAAAAAATAGTCAGTGCTACGCCTTATCCGGATTTGCGTAAATCTGACTACGCTTATTTACTGCCCTGGAATGAATATCTTGCCCCCGGTGCGCTCTATGCAATCCAAAAAGCCGGGCTTAACACCAAACTTTCGAACAAAAAATTTACATTTAAAATAGATGGGAAAAACGAAACGACTGCCCCCGGCACTATTCTTATTCCGGTAAAAAATAATCAGCCGATGAGCTCTGATGCTATTTACAATTTGTTGAATAATATCCAGAAAAAATACGGAGTAGAAATGCGCGCTCTTCCTTCCGGAAACACCAGCGGCGTAAATTTGGGAAGTCCTTCTTTTACTGCCCTCGACCAACCTGAAGTTCTATTGGTGGTAGGACGAGGCGTCACCAGTTACGACGCGGGAGAAGTCTGGCACCTGCTGGATCAGCGGTATGATATGGTCGTTTCGATGATAGAGATGGATCGGCTGGGAAGGGTTGATCTGAGTCGTTACAATGTGATCGTTTTACCCAATGGAAGCTATGGTGATTTGCGCGCCGTGGATGATCTGAAATCCTGGATACAGTCGGGTGGAACCTTGATTGCCAATCGCGGGGCCATCAGCTGGGCCAGAGGGCAGGGTATTGCCAACGTAAAATACAAGTCCAGCAAATCGGGAAAAGGTCCGCGACAAACTCCTTACAATCGTCGCTCCACCATCAATGGGGCGCAAGTGATTGGAGGAGCGATTTTTGAAACGAAAGCAGACTTGACGCATCCTCTTTTATACGGTTACGAGCAGGATCGAATCCCGGTTTTTCATCGGGGTACCCAGTTTTTAGAGATCACCGGAAATAAATATGCGACGCCCTTAACTTACACGAATACTCCCGTGATGAGCGGTTATATTTCTAACAAAAATTTGAAGACGCTTAAAAATTCGGCTGCGATCACCGTCAATCGCTTTGGAAGAGGCCGGGTGATCAGCATGATTCCCAATCCAAATTTCCGGGCCTTTTGGTATGGAACCAATAAGTTATTTGCAAACGCAATTTTCTTCGGCTCTACAATTAGTAGCCAGGCGACCAATTCAGCGCCGCCCAAAAAGGAGAAAGGAAAGGAGTAGATAAATAATTATAAGTTTGGCAAAATGGTCGATCGTCTTTACAGAGGATCGGCCATTTTTATTTCATGAGATTTATTTGTGACATGGCATGGCATGGCATGGCATGGCATCATTTTAGCTTTATCTAATAGATATTATTATCCACACTATTACCTTCTTTAAGGTACTTAAACCTCACGCAGTGACTCAAAAGCAAGGAATTTTAATCTTTCTTTTATGGATTACTCCTATCTTACTTAACAGTCAGGTACTAACAAATGGTTGTGATGAAGCCAATTTTGGAGTAGACGCGGATGTTAATGCCAATGGTTCTCAGTTCGGCGGTGCTCAATCTAATCAAAATAATACGGACGACTGGTTCTACAATCCCGCTGTTTATATAGGCTCGGGGGTAGGAATCATTGACACGACGGGTGCCTTTCTAATGCAGCAGGCACTCCAGAATGGATCCAACGACGAACTGCTGCTGGGAATGAGTATTCCACTTAATTCTCTTAATTCTAACGGAACTAGAAACCTGGACGCAATCTACGCTCGTGATCAGTACGGTGGTACTCAGGCTACGGATAATTCAGCCTATACTTCCGCCAGTAAAAACGGAGAAAATCCCGAAATATGGAATACGGGCCCCATGAACGTAACGCCTAAAAATGATTTGATTGATTGTTATGGACATCTTCGCAGAGACGGTGCCTCGGGCACCGATGACCTTTGGTTATTCACCTCTTTTTCCCGGGTAGCTAATACCGGAAATAGTTATTTTGACGTTGAACTTTACGCCAGGGATATATTTTATAATGGAAATAATTTTATTTCAGGAGGTACCGAAGGAGGACATACCACCTGGAGATTTGATGCTAGTGGTAATATTATTCAGGTGGGTGACTTTGTCGTCTCTATCAATTTTGCCACCGGTACACCGCCTGAAATGGAATTACGTATCTGGGTCAGCGAGAATGATTATAATAACGTTAACCCACAAACCTTTACCTTCGGTAACCAATATGATGGAGCTGGACCAGGTAGTCCTTATGGATATGCTAATGTTCTGCCACCTGTTTCTGGTATTTACGGTTGCGGGGTAGGTAATCCTTCCACGACTTTTGGTCCTCCCTGGGGAACCTTAAATTCGGGAGGAAATTATAGTTTTACTTACGAAAACAATCAGCTTGTTGATATCGGAGTCAACCTCAATGCCTTCGGTATAGATCCTGCTCTGGCATTGAATTATCCTGGAAGTAATCCCTGTGAAATACCATTTAGCGCCATCGTTTTCAAAGCGCGTGCTTCCAGTTCTTTTACCGCACAATTAAAAGATTTTGCGGGTCCTTATCCTTTTGGGGTGATTGTGGATGTACCTACGGACATTGCCGCAGATACGATTACCTGTAGAAATCCTGTTGTCACGATCGGCCCTGCTACCGTGATAACGGATGCTTATTATCATTGGGAAACCACGGATGGAAATATTATTTCTAATCCGGATTCTTCCCATATTATGGTAGACGTTCCCGGAACCTACTATTTTTTTGGTTCTCCTTCTATTGAGTGTTCTTTATCCACTGATACAATTGTGGTAGCTGAAAATTTAATTCTTCCTATGGCTTTGATTTCGGCAGATACGGTATTCGGCTGTGGAGATACGCCAGCACATCTGGTAGGTAGCCCCAATAATTTATTATACGAATGGTTTGGTCCTGACGGATTTATTGCTGCTGATCAGGAAGTGGATGTTATCGGAAGCGGACAATACATACTGGTAACGACAGACCCGGTTTCTTTATGTCAGGCTCAGGATACCATATATTTGCCGGATGGTCCCTGTCAACCTACTTTTGATAATCCCGAAATACCCGATGATGGAAATACGGTGATTATTATTGACAACGAACCACCCGTAGTGGTTTATCCTCCTAACATAACAATCGGTTGTAATGATGATCCGTTTGATTTAGATCTGACGGGAGATATCATTAGCGCCACCGATAATTGCGGCAATGATTTACCTCCACCATATTATCAGGATTCACCAGCAACGGATACGAATTGTGGATTTAATCAGGTCATATTGAGAATTTGGTATCAGCCGGATAACTGTGGAAATACGAGCTTTCAAATTCAGGAAATTACACTCGCAGATCAGACACCGCCTTCTTTTACGGTTCCGGGGGATATTTATGCTTCCTGCGGTGATCCTACGGATATTAGTGTAACTGGTGATGTTACCAACGAAAATGATGATTGTGATCCTGCGATCGGAGAGGCTACTTTTACGGATGAACTGATCACCTTAAATGGCTGTAACGGAAGTAGCCAAATTATTCGAATCTGGACGTTGGAAGATCGTTGCGGAAATATCAGCGTGGATACTCAGCTAATTTTTTTAGTAGATGAAGCCGCACCTTTATTTACTGTTCCGGGCGATCTGACTATCTCCTGTGATCAGGACGTAAATGATTTAACCATCACCGGAGATGTGATCGACGAGAGCGATGATTGTGATGGAAATATTGGTCAGGCGATATATAACGATGTTCTGGAAAATAATTTTGGGTGCGTAGGCAGTGCTCGAATCGTTCGTACCTGGACGCTGACTGATAACTGTGGTAACGCGGCTGCACAGACACAATATATAATTCTGCAAGATGACACGCCGCCTGTTTTTGACGCACCAGCGGATATTACCATCTCTTGTGATCAGGATCCGGACGACCTGAATCTGACGGGCACCATTACTAATATTCAAGATAATTGCGATACTAATCTGGGGCAAGCTACTTACACGGATGTGGTGGAAGAAGACCAGCCTTGTCAGGGCGCCAGAAGAATTACCCGTACATGGCGTTTAGTGGATGGCTGCGGAAACGTACAGACGGAGGAGCAAATCATCGTACTGGAAGACCAGACACCACCCTCTTTTACACCACCGGCGGACGTAACTATTTATTGCCCCCAGGATCCGACGGATCTTACCCTGACGGGAAATGTCTACGACGGATCGGACAATTGTGATTTAAACAATCTGGAGGCAACTTATACCGATATAGTCACGTCTATTCCTTGTGGTGGTGAAAGTGAAATAACGCGGACATGGAGTCTTACCGATGCTTGCGGGAATATTCAAAATGCTACGCAAATCATTTTAGTTAGAGATACTACCCCTCCTTTCTTCCTGAATTTCCCACCTTCCGGACCTTCGGCTACTTGTGATAGTATTACACCAGTACCGGTTGTAAATGTTGACTTTACGGTTAGTGACTATTGTGGCGATCCGGGTAATATTATCGTTACTTTTAACGAAACCACAACTCCTGGTTCATGTGCCAGTGTCTTCTCTCTTCGTCGGGTCTGGATTGCCGAGGATGAATGCGGAAATATAGATTCCATCGTTCAGGAGCTACAAATTGATGATACTTCCATACCCGTCGTTCTGACTTTTCCACCTGATTTGACTATTTCCTGTGATTCTATGGTTCCATCTTCCGCTCCGGTGGTAGTCGATAATTGTGATCAAAGTCCGACTTATTCTTTTGTGGAAACCATCACTCCGGGCGATTGTTTAAATAACGAAAATATTGAAAGAGTCTGGACCTGGGCGGATAATTGTGGTAATGCCAACATGCACACCCAATACATCACGAAGATAGATGATACGCCTCCCGTATTTACTGTTCCGGCTGATCTGTCTATTGGTTGTACGGACAACGTCGACGATTTAACTATCACGGGAACGCCGGGAGATATTTCGGATAATTGTCAAACGCTCAATCTAATCCCTACCTACGCGGATAGTATTGTATCTGAATTTGGCTGCCAGGGAACACAACTGGTAGTTAGAACCTGGAGCGTGGTGGATAATTGTGGTAATGTAAATGAACAGATACAAAGAATTATATTAGAAGATAACGAAGCGCCTCAGTTTACGGTCCCGACTGATCTGACACTTGATTGTGGAAGTGATGTAAATGACATCGCATTAACGGGTGACGTAACTGATGAATCTGATCAGTGTGATCCCGCGATCGGCGAAGCAGTCTACCGGGATAGCGTAGCAATAAACACACCTTGCGCTGGTAGTAGTATTGTTTACCGAACCTGGTCACTTACGGACGGATGTGGTAATGAGACGACACAAATCCAAACAATTACTTTGGTAGATACTACCACGCCCGTATTTACGGTCCCGGCGGACATTACTATTTCTTGTACCGATGATCCTGCTGATCTGAATCTCACGGGAGATGTACTCGATGAGCGCGATGATTGTAATTTGGCTATTGGTCAGGCTACTTATCAGGACAGCATCGTTGCCGAAACAGTTTGTATTGCTAACAAAACCATTTACCGGAAATGGACGCTAATTGATGATTGTGGAAATGACACCACCCAGCTACAACTTATCCAGATTACGGATACCAAAAAACCGGGATTTACACCACCCGCAGATATTGAACTGACTTGTGATGTGGACGTAGATGACCTCTCCATTACCGGAAATGTAACCAACGAACAGGACGATTGTAATGCTTCTTTAGCCGCAGCTACTTATGCCGATAGTTTGGGTATGGATCAGGGATGTGCAGGTACCTCAACTATTTTCCGTGCCTGGACACTTTCGGACAATTGTGGAAATGATTCTATCGCAATTCAGGTCATTACCAGAATAGATGATACCCCGCCCGATTTTATGGTACCTGATAACATTACTGTTGATTGTCACGAAGATATAGATGATACAAATATTACCGGAACGGTTACCATGATTACTGATAATTGTGATACCACGGGAATTGTTATTGACTACGAAGATTTAATTTCGCCTCCTATTCTATGTTCCGGTTCTTTCAGAATTGTCAGAACCTGGACGCTAACGGACGGTTGTGGAAACGCTACGGAGAAAAAACAGTTTATTCAATTTATTGATACCATTCCACCAACTTTTTCTGCTCCACAGGATATAACGTTGAATTGTGAAGCGGATATTACCGACCTGACGATTACTGGTATGGTCACAGATACTACGGATAATTGTGGAACCGGATTTCTTTCAGTCAGTTATCAGGATAGTCTGGTTATAAATCCAGCCTGTGCCGGGAATAGTACCATTTATCGTACGTGGACTGCCAGTGATGATTGTGGAAATATGGCTACCGACCAGCAAATATTAACGCTGGAAGACAACCAGCTTCCGTTGTTTACCAGTCCCGAAGATATAACTTTAGAATGTAGCACGGACGTTAGTAACCTGATTATTACCGGTAATATCAGCCCGACGACGGACAACTGTTCTGACCCGATTATTAATAGTACTTATCAGGATAGTGTGGTGCTCGATGGCCTTTGCACCGGAACCGGAACAATCTATCGAACCTGGAACGTCATGGATAACTGTGGGAATGATACGACAGTTTTTCAGGTCATTACTTTAGTAGACGAACTACCACCCGTCTTCTTCTCACCATCTGATACCCTAATTCATTGTGAAATAGATCATCTTGATTTGGGGGTTACCGGCGTACCCATCGGAGCCTATGACCACTGTGATCAAAATCTGGGAACACCCACTTATCGGGACACCATTATTGTCGATACTTTATGTGCTAATAATATTAAGGTTTTCCGAACCTGGGAACTCGCAGATGCTTGCGGTAACCTGGCTTCTTACCTGCAAATTATTACCAAAGTAGATACGATTCGTCCTGATTTTATACCTCCGACTGACATCGTTATTTCCTGTATGGAGGATCCCGACGATCTAAATGTTACCGGAGAAGTAACCAATATTACAGATAATTGCGATGATTTGTTAACTATCGCTACTTATCGCGATAGTATAGTCCAGGGAATGGATTGTGGTAACGAAAAAGAAATATATCGACAATGGTCTTTAGCAGACGCCTGTGGTAATGATACCAGTTATTGGCAGTTAATTCAGATAATCGATACCATACCTCCTGAATTTACCTTTATGCCGGATTCAATTATTCTCAATTGCGGGGAAACCATTCCGGTAGATTCGGCCAGAGCAATTGATCCCTGTGGGGGCATGATTAGTATGACATTTACGGATAGCCTCCATACGGCTGATTGTGCAGAAATGGAATTCCTGCACCGTTCCTGGC
>CALLPK010000095.1 GCA_938015415.1 uncultured Saprospiraceae bacterium | reverse complement strand
GTCTGCAAATACTGAAAATTCTCGGCCCGCGACGCAATCACCAAGGGAATCCGGCTCACCACTTCCACATCAGATTCTTCCACCGCCGCCACTTTCAGCGGATTATTGGTCAGCAAATGCACCCGGTCAATTTTTAAGTCCTCCATCATCTGTACTGCGATATTATAATGCCGTGCATCCACGTCCAGTCCCAAATGGCTATTGGCTTCTGCGGTATTCAATCCCTGGTCCTGGAGATTGTACGCTTTGATTTTATTGATCAATCCGATACCCCGGCCCTCCTGTCGCAAGTACAGCACTACTCCACCCTTTTCCGCCGCCATCTGCATCGCCCGGTCCAGCTGCTCACCACAATCACAGCGGTGACTATGAAAAAGATCTCCGGTCAGACACTCACTGTGAATTCGCAGATATACGGGTGCCGCAGGATCAAAATTTTCGTGGACCATCGCCAAATGCGGCATCTGCTCGTCTTCGCTTACCGAGTAAGCAATCATGGTAAAATTTCCCCACGAAGTTGGCAATGCTGTTTGTCCCTGTTTAATTAATTTATCCATCCTGTATTTTATTCGGTGCCCATTCCCGGACACTGCTATTAATTAACGAAATTTATAGCTATTTGGTTGGCAAAGGTCTGGTTTTTTGCTGAAAAGCAAGGGAAAATGAATATTGAATATTCAATGACCAATATCGAATATTGATTTTGCGCTTCTATCGGATAGCGTACAAGAGCTTCACGATAAAAGATATACACGTTAGATATATTCAATATTCCTAAATCAATATTTAATATTGGATATTCCTTATTCCCTGGCCACCAAAGCCACATTCCTCCTAAAAGCCGTCTCAAAACTAATCGTCGAGTTACTCCCTTCGATATACTTAATTTTTAAAATTTTGTCGTAGATAATATCCCGCAGGTGTCGGTTGTCCCGGGCGTAAATTTTTACCAAAAGTGCGTAGCGACCGGCAATGTTGACACATTCCACGATTTCCGGGATTTCTGCCAGTTTTCGTTCTACCTCGCGGTGATGTTTACTATCCGAAAGCATAATCTGTGTGTAGGAACAGGTTTGAAAACCTAATTTCCACGGATCCAGATCATAAGTAGCCTTGTTGATAATGCCCGCTTCCTTCAGTTTTCGCATCCGTTGGTGGATCAACGTATTGGAAACTTTCAGTTTTTTAGACAATTGTACCAGCGGAATCCGGGCGTCCGCTGTCAATTCGTTCAGCAATCTGACGTCAAACGGGTCTATTTGATTTTTATCCATAAAAAATATAATTTAAAAATAAACATTTGACTCAAAATTACCCAAATTAAGTCAATAATAACTAATTCAATCAATTCTACTTACATTTTTGAATGATTCGCCCGTTATTTGCGTTATAGTTTGGAAGTTATCCATCTGGGCGCACGACAGAATTTATAATCGCCACAAAGACGCTAAGGCACAAAGAAAAAACACGTAAAAAAAACTTAGAGTCTTCGTGCCTTAGTGGCAAAGAAATTTTTTTATAAAAAAAGTATTATGAACGTTACCGCAATTTTATCCGTTACCCTCATCCTGTTTTCCGTTATTGACATCATCGGTTCTTTACCCGTTTTGATCAATATGAAACGCGAAGGATTAAAAATCAGAGCGGGCCTTGCTACTTTATCGGCGGCCTCGATTATGCTCCTGTTTTTATTTTTTGGTGCGACCCTGCTCGGCTTGTTTGGCATCAGCGTATCTTCTTTTGCGCTGGCCGGAGCACTGATCATCTTTTTTATTGGATTAGAAATGATTTTGGGAGTCCGGATTTTTCGCGATCACCACGACGACGGAGGGGAAGGAAGTATTGTCCCGATTGCTTTTCCGTTGGTCGCCGGAGCGGGAACCCTGACGACTATTATTTCTTTAAAAGCGGAATATGATAGCTATAGTATTCTGGCGGGTATTTTAATCAATCTGGTCTTCGTCTTTATTATTTTAAAATCGCTTACCTGGATTTCAAACAAGATTTCGCCACAGGTTTCTGCGACCTTACGGAAAGTTTTTGGGATCATTCTGTTGGCCATTGCCATTCAGATGATGAAGGATAATTTTTAGAAAAGGCTGGTTGGCTGTTGGCTGTTGGCTAGGGTTTTCAATTTATTCAGTAATTGCAAAAAAAATTTCTGTGAAATTTCATGAAAATTTCTTTTTGATAAAATTTTGTTAATGGACCAATTTTTTTTCGTTTCGACAAAGCCTCCGACCTTGAGCCTGCCTTCCAAGGAACGCAGGCAGGCTTTTTTCCATTCGGTGCATTAATAAAATGTCTTAAAACGAATACTGTTTGAGCTAAACAGCTGTTAAGTAAAAAATAAACGATTGATAATCAATAAAATATAAATAGTAAACAGACTTTCAAAGCGAGTTTATTCGGTTTGATATTTTATTAGAAGTATCGAATTCGAAAAATGCGACAGGCGGCAGATTTTTTTGTTTCGTTTTTTTTTCTGCAAAAAAAATGAACAGAAAGAATAAAAAAAGCTAAAATCTTGAAGAAAATTCATTACAAAAGTAATGAAGTTTTGTTCATCAATTGAACACCCTTGCTGGTTGGCTGTTGGCAGAAATTGATCTTTTACTATTTTTCAAAATTTATTTAAAAAAAAAGAAGGGATTCAAATGAAGCCCTTCCAATTTATCTAACAAACAAATTCAAATAAATTTCGTCTAAAAGAAAGCGATTATTTTACTTTCTCTTCGAAAAAAGATACTTGACTAAATTCTTAATAAACAAAAAAATTCGTAACAAATCAGGCTTACTTCTAATGTAATTTTGCGTTAGCGGGAAGCAAAGCACCATTAAAATCCAAACAACACCCCAACTTTAAAATTCAAAAAATCAGTGCGCGAAGATTTGATTCCCGCGTCCAGATTTCCTTTGAGATCTGCCGGTGCCGTTTTTTCCACACTGCGATAGTTGGTATCCAGGCCATAAGCTTTTGTCAGGCCAAGATCCAGCGAGACTTGCTCGCAAAGTCGTACCGCCACGCCACCGCCAAAACCATAGCTAAAGGTGCTTCCATAAAACTTATTCTGATCCTCAAAATCCTTTTCATTACTGATTAAAGTGCTAAAATAAGAAATTCCACCTACCCGGCCTTCAACGTATGGATTCAGTATTTTTTGATTTCGAAAATGGTAGCGTACGACCGCAGCGTAGGACAGATAACAATCCTCTTCGTTAAGTTCGATAGTTTTACCATTAAAATCGTGTTCGTATTCGTCCGCAGCGTACATCGCCACCCCGACTTCTACGCCGTAATAGAGTCCTTTGATCTTTTGGTTATCTTTTAGGAAATTAATCGTCACGCCCATGGGTCTGGTTACGTTTTCAGCGTAGGCGCCCTGGGGACTGGCCATATTGAAATTAAAACCAAAAGCGGATTGAGCGGAAAGCTGATTAAGGAAGAAGAGTCCAGTGACTAAAGCCAAAATGGCCACATGTATCGTTTTTTTCATAATTGTAAGTTAAATGGTCTGTAAAATTCGATAAACCCGGGGGTGAGCAGGATGACCTGCCTGGTTTTCTAACGTCCAAATACAAGTTAGCATTTTTTTGAGAAACAATTTTAACTTTTATCCAAACAAATCTATCAAAAAGCAGTAAGAATGATAGATAGCATGAACGACCGCTTAAATGAAGACTTTATCTATCATATATCAATACGGCTTAAATTGTGTATTTTTGTAAGGATCTGTTTTGTTGCAAATAACACATAGAACGAGTGATTTGACAAAACGGACCTGGGAGACTGGAGCAATAGGTTCTGCTCTCCCAATCATCAATCATCCTGAATTTACCTGGACTTTGCTTTCTGCTAATTTTTTTCAAAAAGTAAAGTCTGTTATATTAAGGTAACTTCACAAATTTAATTATCCCTTGGAAGTTACACCTGATACACCTGAAACGCCAGAAAATATCGCAGCAGAAGTTACTTTTTCTGATTTCAATTTTGAACCCTCTATTGGAGAAGCTCTGGATGCGATGGGGTTTGTGTCTCCCACGCCTATTCAGCAACAAGCAATCCCAATGATTCTTGAAGGTAGAGACTTGATTGCCTGTGCCCAAACGGGTACAGGGAAGACCGCAGCCTTTTTATTACCCGTTTTAAATAAACTAGCCGCCGATCCCGATCGTCCTTTTGAAATCAATACCCTCGTCATTGCTCCTACCCGCGAACTGGCTTTACAGATTGACCAACAGGTCGAAGGATTCGCCTATTTCACAGGGGTAAGTTCCCTCCCCGTTTACGGTGGTGGCACCAGCAATAGCTGGGACCAACAGAAAAAAGCCTTGACTAAAGGAGCCGATATCATCATCGCTACCCCTGGTAGATTTATTTCTCACCTCAACCTTGGATACGTAAAACTGGATAAGGTCAAACACCTCATTCTGGACGAAGCAGATCGAATGCTGGATATGGGATTTTCAGATGACATTATGACCATCATCAATAAACTCCCTAAAGTACGACAGACCTTATTGTTCTCCGCTACCATGCCTCCCCGGATTACCCAATTGTCTAAAAAACTGCTTAACAATCCAGGAAAAATCAGCCTCGCTATTTCTAAACCAGCCGAAGGCGTTCTCCAGGGTGCTTACTTGACCTACGATAACCAAAAAGTGCCTTTACTGGAACACCTGATCAGTGGAAAAGAAAATTATAAGAGTATTCTGATCTTCTCTTCTACCAAACGAATGGTTCGGGAGATCGCTCAGAGTCTGAAAAGGAAAAAATTCCGCGTAAAAGAAATTTCCTCTGACCTCGAACAAAAAGATCGGGAACAGGCGCTACTCGATTTCCGTACACACAAAACCCAAATCCTGGTCGCTACTGATATCCTGGCGCGTGGGATTGATATAAAAAATATTAATCTGGTCATCAATTACGACGTTCCCAACGACGCCGAAGATTATGTCCACCGAATCGGTCGTACCGCTCGTGCCGACACGACGGGCGTGGCGCTTACGCTGATCTCCCAAAAAGACCAGCGACGCTTTAAAGATATCGAAGAACTAATCGAAATGGAGGTGAAAAAGATTCCATTGCCTTCATTCCTCGGGGAAGCACCACTCTACGAACCCAACAAGCGCCGTTCTTCGGGAGGAGGTTATAAAGGCCGTGGTGGTAACAAGGGTGGACGTGGTAATCGTAACAAACGCGGCGGCGGAGGTAATAATCGTGGCGGCGGTGGCAATAATCGCCGTTAAGCAAAATTTGTATTTCTAAAACAGTGGTATCTGATTACTGGGATCGCTTAAATGAAAATTCAACTTAATTTACTAGAGTACCAATCGGAACTAAAAATAAAAAAAGAGGATGGCAAACGCTACCTCTTCGATCCGATTCGTAAAACCTATCTCGTCCTGACGCCCGAAGAAATGGTGCGTCAACTACTCATCCAGTATCTCCTGGCCGAACGCAACATCAGCAAAAATCGGCTCGCCCTCGAACGAGCGCTCAAAGTAAATACCATGACGCGCCGCTGGGATTTGATGGTCTACGCCCAGGACATGACGCCGTGGCTGCTGGTAGAATGTAAAGCGCCCGAAGTAAAAATCACTCAGTCTGTCTTTGAACAAATTTCTGCTTATAATCTGACGCTCCGTGTTCCTTATCTCCTCGTCACCAATGGCATAGATACGTATTGTTGTGAAATGGATTATGAGGGAGAGACGTTTCGGTTTTTGGGGGAAGTGCCGGATTTGGTGGGGTGATGGCAAAGCTAAACCCTGTGATTTAAAAATAACAAGTATTCTAAAATATGGAAAGACCAACTATTCCGCTTGGACTTGGAACTGCTGCTATCGGTCGTCCACAATATATTAATATTCGCCAAAAAGACGCATCGGCGGTCTCTTTAGATACTTTTCGTCAACAAGGTTGGGAGGTGCTTGAGGAAGCCTATCGCCAGGGAATTCGCTACTTCGATACGGCACCTGGTTATGGGTTGGCAGAACCATTACTTTTAGATTGGGTAAAGGAAAAAGCGGATGATCGTATTGAAGTCGCTACAAAATGGGGATATACTTATCTCGCTGATTTTGACCCAAATGCCACTCAACATGAACTAAAAGAGCATTCCCTCAGCAAACTCAATGAACAATGGTTACAATCCAAACACTTGTTGCCATATCTTACTACCTATCAAATTCATTCGGCTACTTTTGAGACTGGCGTACTGGAAAATGAAGAAATAT
Source organism: uncultured Saprospiraceae bacterium (assembly GCA_938015415.1). GTDB lineage: Bacteria > Bacteroidota > Bacteroidia > Chitinophagales > Saprospiraceae > JALZUU01. Next base: position 5,956 of record CALLPK010000095.1, on the reverse strand, counting down.
TAAACCGCTTGGCAGCATTGAAAGCAGAATATGGTTTAAAAATAGGCTTGACGACCACGGGAGCCCATCAATTAGCGGTTTTAAAAAAAGCATTGGCGGTAGAAATAAATGGTGATTTATTGTTCGAGGTCTTTCAAGTAACTTACAATGTTTTCGACCAAAGCCTGGCGGTGGTTGTTCCGTATTTTGAGCATAACAACAGACGTTTGGTCATCAAAGAAGCGTTAGCGAATGGACGTGTTTTTCCAAATAAAAAATATAGGGATTACGAACCTGCCTATCAAAAATTACAGGAGTTGGCAAAAAAATATGACGTTGGAATTGATGCGATTGCGCTTAATTTTTGTATAAATAGTTTGCCAGTATATAAAGTGTTAAGTGGCGCAGCGATACCATCGCATTTGTCAGACAACCTTAAAGCAGACCAAATTGAGTTATCTGAAAAGGATCTCCAAAGCTTAAAAGTCTTAGCGATCAGTCCCGAAAAATACTGGAAGGAGCGAAAACAACTTGGGTGGAATTAATAAAAAAATAAAAAATGGAAAATTTAAAAAAAGTATATATAGCCGGTGGTTGTTTTTGGGGGATGGAGGATTTGTTTAGAGTCAGGCCTGGCATTAAAGATACGGAAGTTGGGTACCTCGGAGGAATTAATGACCAGCCTACTTACGAAAACCATCCAGGACACGCCGAAGGGATAGAACTCACTTTTGATCCTGATGAAACCTCTTTCAGAATCATTCTGGATTATTTTTTTCGCATTCATAATCCAACAACCATCAACCGTCAGGGAAATGATATTGGCACCAGTTACCGGTCTGCTATATTTTTTCAAAATGATGAAGAAAAGAAGATCGCCGAAGAGGTGATTAAAGTGGTGGATGATGCTAAAAAATGGGGCGGAAAAGTAGCTACTACCCTAGAGCCTTTTACTAAGTTTTGGGCCGCAGAGCCCTATCACCAAGACTACTTAGTTCGTAAACCAAATGGATATACTTGTCATTCAGAACGTTTTGGCAGCTTTTTGTAAAAATTAAAATTGTCACAAAGCCACAAAGAAAAAAACTTTGTGGCTTTGTAGTTTTTGATAATTATTTGCTTTTGGAAATAATTCTTTAATAGTTTCGCTCCCCAGAGATGCGGTCGAGTGCTTATCATCACACCCTACCCTCTTATACAGTCGAACAAACAATCTACACATTTCTTGTTGGTAAATCGATCGATTATACCTAGATTTAGATTACCATGTATTTAGTTCAATATTGATAAAATAGTAACGATAGCTATGAAATTTTTAACTTGTTCAATCTTCCTCTTTTTTCTTACCAGTACTGTATAGGCTCAGACCAATGAATATAATTTTCAAACTGGTTTCTATTCAAGACCTTCGATCATAAAAACGACAGCATCTGGTAAAATTATCGTTGGCTTAAGTTATCGGGATGATATTTATCTGGATGATTACATGAAGTTAATGGTCATGTCTGAATTAGGAGAAATTCTTTGGGAGTACAATGATCTGGCACCACAAGGAATAATAAGGGATATTATTTTATTAAATGACGAAACTTTCTATGTTTTTGGCAGAGGAGATAATTCTTGTGACTATGGCGGGTCCGGCTTTATGTTTAAGTTTGATGAAGATGGTAATGTGCTGATGAGTTCTACTTTCGATGACCAGATTATTGATCCAGTTGCGGTGGATACTTTTCCTAATGGTGACTTTATAATAATAGATAATTATTCCCTGCAAAGAAGAACCAGATCAAATGAAGAAGTATGGGAATATTACGTAAACACTAACTTTGACATTCAGGATTTTTCGGATATTAAAACTATCGGGAATGATCTATTGATGGTTGGAGAACTAAATGATAGCGATTGTAGTTTACTCTTCGTAGAAAATGACGACGCTCCCCCTTTGTATCAGACTTTTTGTCGTTTCGAATTAGACACCCTCCGCAAAATATCTTATACGGATAATGGTACTTATCATTTTCTTAGTAAATCCAGGTATTATGCCGGGAAGGATGGCAATATTTGGACGGTCAGTAATACTTTTCCAGACGCAAATTTTATTCAAATCGAAGCCAACGCAGGGTTTGTTTACATTTTAGATACTAGAGATAATAAAATTCTAATCTATGAAAATCTGGAAGTCCTTCCTTCTGTCCTCTCAGTAATAGATACTTTGCACTTAAACTTGTCCCCTAATGATGTTCCCGTTAGCTTTTCGGTTACCGACAATAATAAAATATTACTACTCGGCCAGGAGCGGTCTACGCACAAAATAACTATTCCACCTTACTCGGATAGCTTGAGTCAAAGTTCAACCTTCCTCAAGGAGTATCGACTGGGCGAGGACAATGAATTTTTAAATTATGATGCGGGAGTCGTGGACATTTTAAGCACAAATGCGCCAACCTTTTCTACTTCTTTTTGTAATTTATCTGAATGTGAAAATTTAGTGGATATCGAATACACAGATCTTGAGGTCACCATCTTTAATTATGGTGATCATCCCATCAATTCAATAAATCTGAACGCAAGATATCCTTCCTGTAGTTATTGTGATGGGATTTGCTATGGTACCCAAACCTATACTCGTTTCTATGAGAATTTAAATTTGGCGCCGCAACAATCTTTACCCCTTTCTTTCGGTGACCTTTTGATAAAACAACAAAACGCTGATGATGAACTCGAACTCTGCTTTTGGACTTCAGTTCCAGAAAACAAAACGGATAAAAATCAGGAAAACGATTTATTTTGTAAACTTTCCAGTTTAGTAGTGGCAAATCAGGAAATTTCGGATGAGCAAATAGATTTAGTTTTTATTCCCAATACAAACAAAATAAGAATCGATAATTTAAATCAGGAAAGGTTAAATGGATCACTTGAAGTATTTGACCTATTTGGGAAAAGAATTCTGCACCAAAAAATAGCTACCAACGAAGCAACCTTATTTTTACCTTTCGAATATGCGTTAAATCTCTACGTTATGATTTATAAAGATCAGGAGTTTATTTACACCAGAAAATTTATCAATTTTTAAGTAGTCACTAATTTTCGATATCTGCTTAACAAAAAAAGCGCAGCAAGCTTTGAACTTACTACGCAATTTTTTTGTGATCCGGCCGGGGTTCGAACCCGGGACCCTTTGATTAAAAGTCAAATGCTCTACCAGCTGAGCTACCGGATCAACGGTTTACCTTTTTTCTTAAGGCAGCGCAAATATACTATGTATTTTCCTATAATTCCAAACCAGAACCCTTTTTTTATGGAATAAAAACCTTTTTTTACAGAAATATTATTTTTATCAAAACCTCGATTTAAAAGAGATCGTTCCCTTCTCTCTTAAATAAAGGAATTTATCTTTATAAGTATTTGATTTACAGCATTGAGCACATTATTATTTTTGATAAATAATAATACCTATAAAATCTTTAGGTATTTATTTTACTAACATACCGTTGGCCGTTTTTCCCTGGTTATCTCGCAATTTTACAATGTAAATCCCATTATTCCACTGTTCTGTATTTACCACCGTCGTAAAATCACTCATTGTCGACTTATAAATCTCTTGTCCAATACTGTTATAAATGGAGACTTCGTAATGGGAGACTTGCCAATCAATTGTTATTTCATTCACAAATGGATTGGGATAAATGGTAAACGGTATTTCCTCTTCCACCAAAATATTAGTTACTTCATCTAAATAAATTCCGTAATCTTCCACTTCTCCATTATATACCTCGGCACAAGGAACGGCAAAATCATCCTTCTGAGCAATCACCCGCATTCGAGTTACCCCAATTCGGGCATCATCGGGCACCGTGATCTCCGTATCTAACTGCGAATTGCTGCTGTTCGTCAATACGATCCCTTCATACACTATTTCTCCAGCATCCGCAAAGCTTCCGTTGCGATTATAATCTATCCAAACTGATATATAGGCATCTTCCATATGGGCAATTTCCACCGTCAACGGAATCCTACTTTCTCGGTTTAAAATAGTAGTCTGTGCTAAATTATTGGCATATCCTTCATTCTCGGAGATCGAAAAAATACTCCCAAAGTTCAATCCAATAATATAAGGATGATCCGACAAATCGGTAACCAAGGAACAATCTTCTACTGGAAAATCCGTATCTAATAAAATGACTTCAAAGCCAACTTCTACCGGTGGAGCAGCTAAGAAGGTAACATCTCCCGGTTGTGTGGCACGGAGCGTTACCGTTCCTTCTATCCCGTTCAGCAATACCTCGTGGCCATTTTGAATGGTGGCAGGTCCGCTGATGATCTCATATTGAATAATCAGTCCAGAAGAGGCGGTTACTGGTAACACCACAGGAGAAGCCGTTGTTGGCTGATCGGAAATATTTGGTAATTCAATTACTTGGGTCGATTGTTCAATGACCGTAAAGGACCGAATGACCGAAGGGGCTACCTGATATTGCAAGTCTCCGTTTTGAATAGCTCTTACACTTACAATGCCTGATAGGCCATCCAATACTAATGTATTACCGACCACTACTGCCGGGCCACCCACCAGTTCATAGCTTACTGGCAGTCCTGAACTTGCCGTTGCCTGAAGAATTACTTCCGTCGTTCCAATTGGTTGATCTGAAATCTCCGGAAAGGTAATCGTCTGACTTTCTTTTTCATAAACATTAAACGCTAAAATAACCTCCTCTGCTGCATTATAATTATTATTCCCATTTTGAAAAGCACGAATACGCACTACCCCAATAGTCCCATCCAGTTCAATGGTATTACCAATCAGCGTGGCTGGACCACTGAGAATTTCGTATCCTACATTTAATCCTGAACTCGCCGTCGCCATTAACAGGACTGGAAACGCATCCGTCGGTTGATCCATAATCGCCGCAAAGCTGATCGTCTGATTTTCTTTTTCAAAAACTTCAAAACTGCGTGTCACCGCGATGGCCGCATGGTAAAAATTATTACCTGATTGCGTCGCGCGGATTGTTACTGTTCCTTCTTCACCCGTCAACGTCAAAATATTATCATTCAACATCGCTGGACCACTCAACAATTCCAAACTGACCGTTAAACCGCTACTCGACGTGGCCGTTAATTCAATAGGCGCCGCATCCGTCGGTTGATCCATAATCCCGGCAAAGCTGATCGTCTGATTTTCTTTTTCAAAAACCTCAAAACTACGCGTCACCGCAGCCGCAGCATGGTAAAAATTATTACCCGTTTGTATCGCACGGACTGTTACCGTTCCTTCTTCAGCCGTCAACGTCAACGTATTATTATTCAATATCGCCGGGCCACTCAACAACTCAAAGTTTACCGTCAAACCGCTACTCGCCGTGGCCGTTAATCCAATGGGAGACGCATCCGTCGGTTGATCCACAATCGCCGCAAAGCTGATCGTCTGATTTTCTTTTTCAAAAACCTCAAAACTGCGCGTCACCGCAGCGGCAGCATGGTAAAAATTATTACCTGATTGTTTCGCACGAACTGTTACCGTTCCTTCGCTACCCGTCAACGTCAAAATATTATTATTCAAACTCGCTGGACCATCTACCAATTCCAAACTGACCGTCAAACCGCTACTCGATGTGGCCATTAATCCAATGGGAGACGCATCTGTAGGTTGATCTCCAATCGCCGCAAAACTGATCGTCTGATTTTCTTTTTCGTATACTTCAAAACTCCACGTTACCGAAGGAGCAGGCTCATATTCGTTGTTGCCCGCTTGCGTTGCCCGGACCGTCACCGTTCCTTCTTCGCCCGTTAGTATCAGTGTATTATTATTCAGGGTCGCCGGACCATTTACTATTTGTAAACTAACGGGTAGTCCACTAGTGGCCGTCGCCGTCAATTCGATCGGAGCAGCATCTGTTGGTTGATCTTGAATAGATGAAAAACTGATATTCTGACTCTCAAGAAAATCAAAATTAATTCTACCCGGAGTGGGTACACT
>CALLPK010000094.1 GCA_938015415.1 uncultured Saprospiraceae bacterium | reverse complement strand
AAAAATGGCAAAAATATCTAGTAGTCAGTATTCAAAACTACTAATAATGAAAAAAATTGTATTCTTATTTAGCATCTTAATTTTAGCAGGCGTGGAATTATCCGCTCAGTCGGCTTTTCGGTTTGGCTTTCAGCTGAGTCCGAATTTTACCTGGCTTGCCAATAATGAAAGAACGATTAACGGTAATGGCAGTAATCTCGGTCTTAAGGTCGGGGTGATTGGAGAAAAATTCCTGTCTGCCCAGGATAATTATCTGTTGACCTTTGGGATTGGCTTTGCCTTCAACCAGGGCGGAACCCTCAAACACGATATTGGCGGAGATTTCTGGACTAATTCTCTGGACGAAGGAGATCCGTTGCGTACACTACCAGATGGCGTAAATTTGAAGTATGGTATTCAATACATCGAATTACCGCTTGGTTTGAAAATGCGTACCCAGGAATTCGGCTATCTACGTTATTACGTCGAACCAGCCTTTACCCTCGGCATTAAGACACAGGCTAGAGGATCAATTGATGGTGCTTCTGGTCTTTCCGCCGAAGACATTGACATTAAAAAAGACGTTGGATTCCTCAATCTGTCCCTCGGAATAGGAGCGGGAGTCGAATATTCGATTGGTGAAAACCTATCGTTAATTGGTGGATTGGCTTTCCAAAGTGGATTTACAGATGTATCTAACAACGATGGAATGCAAAAAGAGGCTGGTCAGGAGCCAGTATCGGAAGACTCAAAAGCTAAAATCAACAGTTTGACCATCAGAATAGGCGTAATGTTCTAGTTATATGATAGAAAAACGCATAATGGAAGACAAGGGACTGTTTCCTAAGGTGTGTCAGCGCGAAAGCTTTTCTTTAGGAACACAAGGTGCGGGATGCCAAATGACACACTTCGTTGTACAGTCCCGAAGACAATACTAAGGACACGATGTAGCTATGTCTGCTTTCGTACCCTTAGTATTGTTTTTCCACCTTAAACCTATTACCTTTGCATGAATTTTTCAGCAGGGGTTTCTTTTTTTAGATATTATCACTTTAAAGTGAATCTAATAAACTGATAATCACGTTATTAAAATCCTTACTATTGGTGTTTATACTAATATTGGGATTCGATTTTTAGTAAAACAAAATAAAACTTAAAATACGTATGGCTCTGATCGGACAAATTAGAAAAAACAGCTGGTTACTCATCCTGACCATTGGACTCGCACTTGCTGCTTTTATTATCATGGATATGTCTTCTGGTGATAAAAGTATATTCGGTTCTTCCCAAAATATTGCCGGAACCATTGAAGGCGAAAAAGTGGATTGGGGAGAATTCAACCGAGCCGAAAATATCCTTTATGCCAATTCTGGTGGCGATGTATTTGCTCGTCGGGCAGGTCTATGGAATTATTTTGTAGAAGATAAACTGGTAAGAAAAGAAGCGGAGGCAATGGGCCTTGGTGTTGGAAAGCAGGAATTGTTAGACTTACAGTTTAGCTCTGACAACCGAAGATTGAGTCCACTCATTCTGCAGCGGTATTCTAATCCTTCTACCGGACAGATTGATCGTCAGCAATTGACGGAAATTAAGACGGCCATCGAAAACCGAACCATCACCAACCCTGATTTTAAAACTCGTTGGGGATATCAGGAAAAAGAAATCATTAAAACTTCTTTGCAGTCAAAATTAGAAACCTTGGTTTCTAAAGCTATTTATACACCTAGCTGGATGGCTGAAATGATGTATAATAATGACGAGCAGAAAGTAGACTTTCAGTACGTTAAAGTTCCTTTTGATAATGTCGACGACAGTAAGGTGACCCTTACGGATGCCGATTATACCAGCTACATGAACGATAATCAAGCATTATTCCGTCAGGACGAGGAAACCCGTAAAATTGATTATGCTGTTTTTGAAGCAAAAGCAACGGCGGAGGATGAAAGTAAAATCCGTAATGAGCTAAATTCTTTGTTACCTGGTTTTGCATCGGCGCCTAATGACTCTGCTTTTGTAGAAAATAATTTTGGGACCATCAGTGGTATTTATCAAAAGAAATCAACTTTAAATAATCTTTACGCAGACACACTTTTCCGCGTTGCACCGGGTACCGTAGTTGGACCTTATAAAGACGGGAATGCTTTTGTTGCGATTAAAGTGATTGATCGAAAAGTTGTTCCTGACTCTGTTCGTTCACGCCATATTCTAATTCAGGGTAACGACCAGGCGAGTTTTGCCCGTGGCTTTCAATTATTAGATAGTCTTAAAAATTTGATCGAATCCGGAGCGGAGCGATTTGATTCTTTGGCGGTAAAGTACAGTCAGGGACCATCGAACGTCAAAGGTGGAGATCTGGGATTTGCTGGACCAAATGCGATGGTGGGACCCTTTAATGACCTGATTTTTTACCAGGCAAAGAAAAATGAATTGACCATTATTCCTACACAATTTGGTTTACACCTCGTAGAAGTGACTGATTATAAATTTCTGACCAACGAAGAAGGGGTTAAAATTGCCACTCTCAGACAAAACATCATCCCAAGTGAGGAAACCATTAGTGCCGTAAATTATAAAGTGCTGGAATTTGTTAGCAATAATACTTCCGTCAACGATATGGTAACCGCAGCACAAGCTGATCCGTCGATTATTATCGAAACTTCTCCTCCAGTTAAGAGTAGCGACTATATTTTAGGGACATTAGGTAGCGGACAGACTTCAAGAGATATTATCAAATGGGCTTTTGATAATGCAAGTGTTGGAGAAGTGTCATCACAGGTTTATACTTATCAAAATGCGGTAGATTTTTATGATGAAAAATTTGTGGTAGCAGGCCTGAGAGCTGTTCAGCCGGCGGGTATGCCTTCCGTAGACTTCGTGAGAGGTGATATTGATGCACAAGTAAGAAATTATAAAAAAGGACAAATACTGATGGAAGATATGAAAGGTAAAGATCTGAGTGCCATCGCAAGTACTTATTCCGGAACGGTAGAAACAGCCACAGACCTTAGCTTTACTTCTTCCGCAATTCCTGGAGCCGGAGCAGAACCAAAAGTGATTGCAAGTGCTTTTGCATTGAACGAAAATCAAGCATCTGCGCCCATTATTGGTAATGGTGGTGTCTATGTTCTCAAAACTACCCGAAAAACTACCGTCGGATCAGCTACTAACTTGATAGATGTAAAAAAGAAAACTAACACCACCATGCGTAATCAAGTACGAGGACAAATCGTGGAAGGACTTAAGAAAAATGCAGAAATTACCGATAATCGGTCCAGGGTTTATTAGAATCCAGGACATATATTAAAAAAATATAATTTTGGTACGTAATTTGAACTCAAAAAGCTAATTCCCTCATAATGTGGGGAGTTAGCTTTTTTTTTATATTTTTGTAGATATTACATTTGTTGCATTAGTATCATTTGATAGTAATTAGCCAAGGTAACTTTCCGCAAATAGCTGATTTTAAAAAAGATTCTTTCCTAGCCTACAAAATTCGGTAGTATACCGATTTTTTCTTTTGGCCGTGAAATCAGTGAGATAAAAAAAAGATAGAAAAAATAGCTGGTTTTAATAGACCAAAATTTAAATTATTTAATTCACCATCATAAATTATTAAAGATGAACATAGCAGTCGTTGGCACCGGGTACGTTGGACTAGTAACGGGTACTTGTTTCGCCGAAACCGGAAACAATGTCATTTGCGTTGATATCGATGCAAAAAAGGTAGAGCGAATGCGGAACGGAGAAGTTCCCATTTTTGAACCAGGTCTGGAACTTCTTTTTGAAAGAAATACCAAGCAGGGACGCCTTTCTTTTACTACCAATTTGGCCGAAGCCGTTAAAGATGCCAAAATTATCTTTCTGGCCTTACCGACGCCTCCAGGTGAAGACGGATCAGCAGATCTCTCTTACATCCTTGGAGTAGCAAGTGACCTTTCAGGTATTATTACCGATTATAAAGTAATCGTTGATAAGAGTACCGTTCCTGTAGGAACTTCCGAATTAGTACACGAGCGTTTGGCCAAGCATTTAGATACTAGCTTATTTGACGTAGTATCCAATCCTGAGTTTTTACGGGAAGGTGTCGCGGTTGATGACTTCATGAAGCCAGACAGAGTAGTAATTGGTACTACCTCTGATAAAGCAGAAGCAGCCATGAGAAAATTATACGAACCATTCGTTCGTCAGGGTAACCCCATCATCTTTATGGACGAACGTTCTGCGGAGATGACTAAGTATGCGGCTAATTCTTATCTAGCTACCCGTATCTCTTTCATGAACGAAATTGCTAACCTTTGCGAAAAGGCCGGAGCAGACGTAGATATGGTACGAAAAGGAATGGGTAGCGATAACCGTATTGGTAAGCGTTTCTTATTCCCTGGTGTTGGCTATGGTGGAAGCTGTTTCCCAAAGGATGTTCAGGCATTACACCGTACGGCCGGACAGCACGAATATGATTTTAAGATTCTGAATTCCGTGATGGATGTGAATCAGATTCAAAAGACCGTATTAGCCAAGAAAATTAAGCGTTTTTTCGGTGCGGATTTAGCAGGTAAAACGATCGCTATCTGGGGATTGGCATTTAAGCCTAATACCGATGATATTCGAGAAGCACCCGCACTTTATATTATGGAAGAATTGCTACAAGCTGGAGCGAAAATTAAAGCTTTTGATCCGGAAGCAATGGAGCATATCGGACAAATGTTTGGTGACCGGATTACTTTGGTAGACAGTCAGTACGAAGCATTGGAAGGTGCGGATGCCCTGGCCATCATCACTGAGTGGAGCGTATTCCGTACACCTGATTTTGGCAAAATTAAAAGCATGGTGTCTACCAGATCAATCTTTGATGGTCGAAACCTGTACAGCCTGGAAAGTATGAAAGAACACGGATTCCACTACGAAAGTATTGGAAGGTCTATCGTGGAAATTCCTGCCGCTAAAGTTGGCTCCAGTAATGGACAAATGGCTTAAGACAAATTAAAACTGGTAGTAGATAATATCTGCTTTTATCAGTAAAAATATTTTCCAATCCCGGAGTTTGTTAATTCAAACTTCGGGATTTTTATTTTCATTCTTGTACTTTTGTCTTTTGAAGTGTTTTAAACAATATTTCACCTAATCGGATAAGATTATTATCTTTAAGGGATCAGATGAAAAAAGTTCTGTTAATGCGTCAGCTGTCAGACGAATACTCCGCAATCAATCACCTAATTTTACGTTAAGCTGTTATGATTAGAACTATTTGCTTTTTATCGTTCATCCTTTTCTTCATTGGATGTAAAAATGATTTTAAAACGGTAACTGAAAAAAATGAATTCGGGCAAAACCTTATTTATCAAATTCACAAAGAAACGGGACTGAAGGAAGGTGTATATACACTCCGGGATAGTGCCGGAGTATTACTCGAGGAGGCCAACTATCAGCACGATACCCTATTCGGAGAACGAAAACTCTATACTGAGCAAGGAGTACTGGAAGCTATCGAAAATTATAAAGGTGGAACTTTTGAAGGAGCCTATCAGCTTTTTTATTCCAATGGTCAGGTTAAATTTGTAGCGGAGTACCGTAACGGGGTATTGGCGGGGGAAGCGAAAAGCTATTATGAAGATGGACAGCTCAAAGAAACGGTAGAATTTAAAGACAATGTTGAAAATGGTCCTTTCATAGAATATCATCCGAATGGCAATTTAAAAGCAAAAGGAAGCTACTTTAGTGGTAATCATAGTGAACATGGTCCTTTAGAGTTGTATGACGAAAATGGGGACCTTATCAAAAAAATGAATTGTGAAAAAGGGGTATGCCGTACCAGCTGGACACGAACAGATGGTGAGGTAAGTACTAAAAAAATATAACGAACGAATGAAGCAATTTTTACTGATATTCCTTTTTATGGTATTGGGTTTATCGAGCTACGCGCAACGATTAGGAGGACAACGTGTTTTTGAGTTTCTAAATCTCTCTCCCTCTGCTCGGATTACCGCGCTGGGTGGACAGTTACTGGCCGTAAAAGACAGCGACCTGGCTTCTGCTTACCACAATCCTGCCCTACTCAATCCAGAGATGGATAAGCAGCTTTCTTTTAATTATAATTTTTACGCAGCGAATATTGGTTCTGGTTACGCTGCTTACGCACAGCACGTCGACAAATTAGATATGACCTTTCATGGCGGTATCCAATTTATTGATTATGGAACTTTTGATCAAACAGATGAATTTGAGCAAAATCTGGGAAATTTTAAGGCCGCAGAATATGCGATTAATGTTGGTGCCTCCCGACAATTGTACGAAAATCTTTCCGTTGGTGCCAACCTGAAATTTATTACTTCTCAGCTGGAGTCCTATAATTCGACGGGACTTGCCCTGGATTTGGGTGCTTATTATCGGGATACGAGTAGTAATTTTTCGGCAGCCTTGGTCGTCCGTAATGCGGGCTTGACGCTTAGTTCTTTTCGGGAAAATAATCGGGAATATCTGCCTTTTGAAATTAATCTGGGAATCGCCCAAAAGTTAAAATACCTACCTTTCAGACTCACGATTAATTACCGTAATTTAGATCAGTGGAATATTCTTTACGATGATCCCAACGTAGAGGACGAGGGGCCGCTGCTCGGTGATATCGAATCTTCTGAACGCGGTTGGTTTGCAGTGAACGTAGATAATTTTTTCCGGCACTTATCATTTGGAGGAGAATTTTTATTTGGAAAAAAAGAAAATTTTCGAGTTAGAGCGGGTTACAATCATCAACGTAGAGCAGAATTGAAGGTGGCAGAATTTCGTAGCTTGGCCGGATTTTCGTTTGGAGTAGGTATGAAGGTCAGTAAATTTAGGATTGAATACGGTCGAGCTATCTATCATTTGGCGGGTGGTGTTAATCATTTGAGCATTTCCACCAGTATTAATGAATTTAAAAAATAAAAACAAAATTTTAGACAAGCCCGTTTGTCATTAAAAACATTTATCTATTTTTAAATAACTAACTTCGACAGTAACTGCAACTATTTTTCAATTTATCTCGTCTGAAAAGGGAAGTTATTTCATTAACAATATCCCCATATTCAAAAATGCTGACTCTATATTTTACAAATTCCGTTTTTGTTGCCTACTTGACCTACCTGGGGCTAGAAAAAAAGAGAAGAATTTTTTTGGAAAAAAGATTTTGGTTATTACTGATCGGTTTACTGCTATCCGTTTTTTTAAATCAAGAGTTTATACACCTTGGTTTTCCAATCTTTGTCTAACGACTTTTATAAAAAGCGATCCTCCCATTCCGGGCGTGGCAACATGCAAGCGTCCTGCTTACCAAACCACCGATAGCGATTACGGGCAATTAAATCATAGATAGCATCCCGAATAAATTTGGGAATAATAGACAGGTAATACAAATACGACCATCCTCCACCCAGATGTCTGAAAATACGTAAGGCAACATCTGATTTTAGATACTTCTTTTCGCCCTCAATCAACACAACTGTGTCCATAGAAAAATTACTCAATCCTGTTTTTGCGAGCAATTGCTTTCCTGCTTCCGATTGTAAAGACGCATAACGAATCACACCCCGATTATCTCTGGTAATCACTTCCTTGACAAACCCATTACAGAGGCTACAAACCCCATCAAAGAGTAGAATTGGATCAGAATCGTTGTACATCATAATTTTTAAACTATTACAACAAGATTAAGTTGTGGAAGCGACTCAGTTTTTATTATTTCTTAGCTATATCTTCTGTTACTATGCAATTTCTTAAAAAAAAGTTAAAAAAAACGTTACTTATCCTAAGATTTTGCATCTAAAGAGGAAACAGGATGAAATAAACGCTTTAATACTATTTCTTCTATGATCTAAAGCGTCTCTTTATTTAATACTGATACTTTCGTTGAACATATTTGGTTCACTCACTTTTATAGGGAGTGACTGATATTATATTTTTAAAAAATTTTTAATCTTAAATTAATTTCAAACTTACATTACTATGCAAGAATATCTCAGAGGATTATCAGATAGTTTATCGTCCAGTGTTGGAGGTTCCCTACCATCAGTTTTTGGCGCCTTAATCATTTTACTCATTGGTTTTTTAGTAGCCGGTATATTTAAAAGGCTTACCGTTGGTGTACTAAAGAAAACCAGTATTGACGAGCGACTAGGACAAAAAATGAACGTTAGTTTCAGAATAGATCAATTAATCGGAAAGCTGGTTTATTATTTAGTACTCTTATTTGTATTATTATTGGTACTGGATATGTTGGGTGTAAACAATGTACTAGAGCCACTTAAAGATATGCTCAGTAAATTCTTTGGATATATTCCAAACATTATTGCTGCGGGTATTATCGGATTTGCGGGTTATATCATCGCAACCATCGCTTCGGAAGGAACTGGATTCATCGCCGGACGTATCGAAACTTTATCCGAAAAAATGGGCTGGAAAGACCCTGTTGCTTTAACAAAATTAGTAAAGCAGTTGGTATTCGTTTTTGTATTCATTCCCATTCTCATAATTGCTCTGGATCAGCTAGGCATGAGAGCAATCAGCGAACCTGCTACTAACATGTTAAATAGCATGATGGCGGCAATTCCAAAAATTATCGCTGCGGGTATTATCTTAGGCGTATTCTACGTAGTTGGTAAATTTGTTGTAGGATTCTTGACAGAATTATTACGTAACCTGGGAATCGATGATCTTTCTAACAAAATGGGTCTTAGCAGCATGATTGGCACGACGCCTGCTTCTAAGATGGTTGGTAACATTGCTTTCTTCTTCATCATGTTCGCGGGTATTCTTTCTGCAGCTGATAAATTAGAAATGGCTTCTATCTCCACGATCCTCGAAGATATCTTTGAAGTAACTGGTCGTATCTTATTCGGATTATTTATAATGGCCATCGGAGCTTTTATTGCTAACAAAGTAACCAGTGTAATGGCATCTAACAAAGACAACGAGTGGTTGGCTTCTATCTCCAAATTTGCGATTTTAGGAATCTTTGGAGCGATTGCCTTATCTACGATGGGTATCGCGGATGACATTGTTAACCTTGCTTTTGGATTGACCTTAGGTGCTATCGCAGTTGCATTTGCTCTTTCTTTTGGATTGGGTGGACGAGAAGCTGCTGGCAAAGCAATGGAAGATTTTCTAAGCCGTTTCCGTAGAAATAGCTAAACAAAAAAAGGAAATAACTCAAACAATAACACTTGTTACTTCGGTAGCAAGTGTTTTTTTTTGCCTAATTGCCAATATGTTTTCTGACTATTTTTGGCTAAAACCATAATTTTAAATTTTTTTTAACTAAAAAAAAATGTTTTTAAGTAAGAATTTTTAGTTGTAAATGGTAAAACAAAAAGTGGTTAATCCACCGTTTATTTTTCCCATTAAAAACTAAAGATTATGAATTTGAACATAAGATTAATTCTCCTCATCACCTGCTTTTTTTCAATTAGCCAAGCCGACGCTCAGTATTTTGGCCAAAATAAAGCTCGCTACGAAAACTTCGATTTTAAAGTTTATAACACCCCAAACTTTGAAATTTATCATTATTTGAAAAACGATAGTTCTATTATCGATTTAAGTCAGCAAACCGAGCAATGGTACCGACTGCATCAAGCTGTTTTAAGAGATACTTTTTCTGAAAAAAATCCCCTGATTTTTTATAATAACCACGCCGATTTTCAACAGACGAATGCTATTTCCGGAAATATTGGTGTAGGAACAGGCGGCGTCACAGAAGCGTTAAAAAATCGGGTCATCATGCCACTTACGCATTCTAACCAACAGACCCACCACGTTTTAGGACACGAACTAGTACACGCCTTTCAATACAATATGGTTCTCAATGGAAAAGGGACCTCCCTGCGGAATTTGGCCAACCTGCCGCTGTGGATGGTAGAAGGCCTGGCCGAATATTTATCTATTGGTCGGTCGGATGCGCACACCGCCATGTGGATGCGCGACGCCGTACTCCACGATGATGTTCCTGCTATCAAAAATCTGGACAATCCTAAGTACTTTCCCTACCGTTGGGGACAGGCATTCTGGTCTTATGTGACAGGCGTCTACGGAGATGAAATTATTGAACCGTTCTTTATGACCACGGCCAGGGAGGGATTGAAAGTAGCTTCCAAAAAAGTCCTGGGCACCAGCTTTGAAGATTTGAGTGATCATTGGCAGAAAAGCCTAAAAGAACATTATCAACCCTACCTGGCGAATAAATCAAATACGTTCGGTAAAAATTTGTTTTCCGAAACAAACGCAGGTAAAATGAATCTCTCTCCCGTATTAAGTCCAAACGGAAAATATGTCGTCTTCCTTTCTGAGAAAGACCTGTTTTCTTTAGACCTTTTTCTAGCGGAAGCTCGCACCGGTAAAATAATTCGCAAGCTGGCAAGCCCCCAAAAAGATGGCCACATTGATGATTTTAGTTATCTGGAATCCGCCGGAACCTGGTCTCCCAATAGCAAAAAATTTGCCTACGTCGTCGTTAGCAAAGGTGCCAATCGACTGGTCATTAAAAATATAAGTAATGGAAAAACAGAACAGGAAATATCAATCCCCGGACTCCCCGCCATTACTAATCCCGCCTGGTCCCCGGGTGGTAAATCGATCGTGGTTTCAGCCTTGGTCGAAGGACAGAATGATTTATATAGTTATAACCTAAAATCTAAGACTGTAACGAGACTCACCAACGATCCTGCTTCGGAATTACACGCAGCCTGGTCTCCCGATGGAACAACCTTAGTTTTTAGTACCGACCAAATTAGCTTACAGCACGGACGGACCAACGGAAAATGGACCTATGGTCTGGCAACCTTAAATCTAGCGACCGGCGAACAGAAAAATCTGAATATATTCCACGGAGCGGATAATTTTAATCCTGTTTTTGATCACGAAAGTAATATCGTGTTCTTATCCAACCGGGATGGTTTTAGAAATATTTATCGTTATGAGCCAACGACAGATTCTATTTTTCAATTAACCCGTCTGGCCACGGGCGTCAGTGGGATTACGCATCAGGCACCTGCATTGACGGTTTCTACGCGCAAAGACCGGATACTGTATTCTGTTTTTAACAAAAATCGCTATACGATTTTTCAAGCAAAACAAAGTGAAATGCTTGAGGTAGCCGTAAAAAGTAATGATATAAAAATGGCAGCGGCCCTACTTCCCATCGTTAACCCTGAAATAGTAGATGTGGTAAATACCAATTTAAATCGTTTAGATGGCTTATCTAAAATATCGGCAGATGCGATAGAAGAAGGAATTTATAAATCCAAGTTCAAACTAGATTATGTCGGTGGGAGTGCCGGTGTCGGTGTCGGAACTGGAAATAATCTAAATGCTAACACCGCACTATTAGGTGGTGTAGAAATGTTGTTTGGAGATGTTTTAGGCAATAATCAATTACTTGCCGGCGTATCGCTCAACGGTGAATTAAGAGATTTGAGTGGTCAAGTCACTTATATAAATCGTAAAAAAAGAATTACCTGGGGAGCCAATCTGTCGCACCTGGTGACTCGTTCCGGATTTAGCAGTTTTCCTCAATTAGATGAAATTACGGTTGGAAATGATAAAATTCAGGTACAACGCGTAGATTTAAATATTACCCGATTATTTCAGAATAGCGGAGGATTATTTGCTCAATTGCCCCTCAATCGAACGCAACGGTTTGAGGCCGGAACCAATTATCGCAGGTTCTCCTTCCAAAATGAGATCGTTCCATACATTTATGATACGAATGGCCGCTTTCTTGGAGTGGGCGATCGAGAAAAAGTAGAACTTGGACAACAGCCGCTGAATATCTTTACGACCAGTGCCGCTTTTGTTGGAGATAATAGTGTTTTTGGCGTCACTTCCCCTTTAAAGGGACACCGTTATCGAATTGGGATAGAACAATATCTGGGGGATGTGAAATTCTTTTCTACCTTGGTAGATTTTAGAAAATATCAATACCTAAAACCATTTTCAGTGGCTGTACGGGCGACGCATTATGCACGTTACGGAGAAGGCGCGGACGCCTTACCAGCCTTATATGCAGGTGATCCTACGCGGGTAAGAGGATATGGTTTTAACGGTATCGGCCAGACCTTGCAGGAGAACGAAATTAATTTTAATCAATTGATTGGAAATAAATTATTGCACGGTAGTTTTGAAGTAAGAATGCCCTTTACCGGACCGGAAGGTTTATCATTGATAAAATCAAAATTCCTATTGAGTGATTTAGCCTTTTTTGTGGATGGTGGCGTAGCTTTTTCGGAATTTGGTGATCTGGTCGGGGAGAAAACAGCTTTTTCGCCGAAGCCTATTTTTAGTACGGGTGTGTCCTTACGGGTAAATGTCTTTGGTGCCTTGATTTTAGAACCTTTTTACGCGATTCCTTTGCAAAAAAATACGCGAGGGGTATTTGGGTTAAATATCGTCCCGGGGTGGTAGCGGAAAAGGCCAGTTGGCTGGTTGGCAACTAACAAGCATGCCTCGGCTACCAGCTGATGGCAAAAAGCAGGAGATCACGCTTTAGCTTAACAGTTTTGTCAGGCACTCAAAATATTTTTTTCGGTAAAAAACTATTTACCAAAAAGCAGGATAACTTACGCAGTTATGCTGCTTTATTTTTAGAAACCAAATCTCCAAAACATACGTAAGAAGTTTTTAATACCTTTGTGCTTTTATAATTTTTAACCAAACCACGATAATTAAATAAAACCCATTTTATATGAAAAAGAGTTTTCTAAAAAAATTAGGACTTAAACAAAAAAATAACGGAACCAGCACCGGACTAAAATCTTCGGCCAGTTCTAAAAAATATATCGAATCTTACTCTCCCGTAGACGGAAAATATATTGGCAGCGTAAGCGTCACCTCCAAAGCGGAATACAATAAAGTGATTCGAACTTCCCAAAAAGCCTTTGCTACCTGGCGTACGATTCCCGCTCCTAAACGGGGAGAAGTAGTTCGACAATATGGTAATGCGCTCCGCGAACAAAAGCAAGAGTTGGGTCAATTGGTTTCTTACGAAATGGGTAAGAGCCTGCAGGAAGGACTCGGTGAAGTACAGGAGATGATTGATATCTGTGATTTTGCGGTAGGTCTGTCCCGTCAATTGTATGGACTCACGATGCACTCGGAGCGTCCCTCGCACCGGATGTACGAGCAGTGGCACCCGCTGGGTATCGTAGGAATTATTTCTGCTTTCAATTTTCCGGTAGCGGTTTGGGCCTGGAACTCAATGATCGCCATTGTTTGCGGCGATGTTTGTGTTTGGAAACCTTCCGAAAAAACGCCGTTATGTGCAGTAGCTTGTCAGAATATCTTACATAAAGTATTGAAGGCAAACAAAGTCCCCGAAGGCGTCAGTTGTCTGATCAACGGTGATTATCAGGTGGGGGAATATATGACGACGGATAAGCAAGTTTCGCTCGTGAGCGCGACTGGAAGTACGCGAATGGGTAAGATCGTTGCGGCTACCGTTGGTGCAAGACTTGGTAAGACGTTATTGGAATTGGGCGGGAACAATGCCATCATTGTTTCACCAAACGCAAATATGGACTTAGTCTTGACGGGCGCATTATTTGGTGCCGTCGGAACTTGCGGACAACGTTGTACGACCACCCGTAGATTGATTGTGCACGAAAGTGTTTATAACAATGTGAAGAAAGCATTAACGAAAGCATATAAGCAACTGAAAATCGGTGATCCTTTAAGTACCAAAAATCACGTTGGACCACTCATCGACAAAGATGCGGTAAATAATTATCTGAATTCTATCGAAAGATTAAAAGAGGAAGGCGGAAAGATGCTCGTTCCCGGTGGTGTACTGAAAGGTCGTGGTTACGGAAGTGGTTGCTACGTGAAGCCTTGTATTGCCGAAGCAAAGAACGAGTACGAAGTAGTACAGCACGAAACTTTTGCTCCGATTTTATATTTGATCAAATACAAAACGCTGGACGAAGCCATTGCGATGCAAAACAATGTTCCACAAGGATTGTCTTCTGCGATTATGACGGATAGTGTCCGCGAAGCGGAATTATTCCTTTCTGCGGCGGGATCTGATTGTGGAATTGCGAACGTCAATATCGGTACAAGTGGTGCTGAAATCGGCGGTGCTTTTGGTGGTGAAAAAGAAACGGGTGGTGGCCGCGAAAGTGGTTCGGATGCCTGGAAAGCGTATATGCGTCGACAGACCAATACGATTAATTACAGTAAGGAATTGCCGTTGGCGCAGGGTATTAAGTTTGATTTGTAATTGCCAAAGCTTAATTGAAAAAGCCCGTTTTTATCTGAGGATAGGAGCGGGCTTTTTTCTATTTTTAATAGATAAAATATAGTTATTTATATTTCTTTATTTCCTTTACTAGTTCATGAACCTTTGTAGAAGATTCTTCTTTAGCTGGATTTCTATTATCAAAATTTTTTTGATTTCGCTCGGCTCTTTCAATTGCAATTTCCTGCCTTGTTTTATCTTTGTCCTCTATTCTAGATATTAGGACATCGAAGATTTCTTCGGATATTTCCTTACTATCACAATCATAAGAAATCCCAAAGGTTTTAAGGTATTGATTTAATTTCTTGCAATATTGGTTTCTATGCATTGATCCACCTTGGTGATCCTCAAAATGAAGTATTAGCCAATATTCGAAGGCTTGATTTGAATATGCTACCTTAAATCCCATCCCTTCTGCTTTAAATATCGCATTATTAAAGTTCTCGTTTGGAAAATCATCTTTGTCGAATACGCACCAAACCTGATCGTATTCATCTTCATCAGAGAGTTGCTTAGTTCTGTCAACTAAAGAAATTGTATTGTGCCCTTCTCCAATAGATTTTACAATAGCAGTTGATAATTTATATTTATTAAAGTAAGATGGTTCAGTATTTACTCCTTCACAGACAATTAGAATTCTTTCTTTTTCCTTTTTTTGAGGTTTTGGACGTTCTAAACTGGGTTCTTCACTTCTTTTTCTCTTTTTCGCGTTCCTTAGTTTATCTAGATGTTTTCTCTTTTTTCGGATTTGTTCATCTTTTTTATTCTTCATTTTGAATAGATTTAAAAGTTGAACAATTTCTCAAAGTCTCCAAGGTAAGGTATAGCACCATACTTGCCTTTAATGTAGTTTTTTTCAAATTCTTCTTCTTTTCTTACTCCATTAAAATCACTTAATGAATAAAGAGAAGAAGCTCCATATCTATTTTTTTCAGTAAACCAAATTTGATCTCTTCTGAATAGTCTCGAACTAAGTAGATTAGTATCGTGAGTATTGAAAATAAGCTGAGCATTTTTAGGATTTTTTTCCTTTGAATTAAATATTTCAGTTAATTTGCAAGTCAAATTTGGATGAAGTTTATTTGCTAATTCATCAACTATCAGAATTTCACCATTTTTTAAGGTTTCTAAAATTGGTCCAGATAGGGCAAAGTATTTTTTTGTTCCAGAGGATTCGTCTTTCTCCATTGAAAGTTCTACATATTCTTCGAATAAATTGTTTGAGTCAAATTTTTTATGGTATGTGATAACATCTGATAAAAATTCTACATCTTTTTCTTCTTTACTTTTTTTTCTAATAATTTCTTTCAATGCTTCTGGAAATTCTTTTGGTAAGTTATCAAAATCTAAAGTTTTTATTAATAAATCTTCAATACCTAAATCTGCGCTTTTAAGAAATTTTATGGCTTCTATTTTATATTCTTTATTCTTTTGAATTCTTGCCATAGAATAACCTTCATATCCTTCTTCTTTCAAGCCTGAAATCGTATTACACCTTCTAAACCAATCAAATATCTTCTTAGCTAGTTTATCATTCCAACTTGCAGCTACTGACAAGAGGAGGGCGTTTGGTCGAATCCTATCATTACTAATAAGATCTGAAACCTTAAATTTAGTTTTATGAATTTCAAAATCTTGATAGTCTCTATAGAATAATTGAACTTCTTTCGTATTGATTTTTTGATATAGCCATTCAGAGTGGACGATTTTAGAATCTACCTCAAAACCATATCTATACATAGTGTTTTTATGAATGAAAATAATTTCAAAATTTGAAGGTTTCTTATTGGTTTCTGAACTTAATATGAAAGGATTAACATCGATAGGTTCTTCTATTTGGCTTTCTTTTGATGAGTTCAGAATAAAATGACGCATAAAGCCTAACCCTTCTATAAGTTTAGTTTTTCCACTAGCATTTGCACCATAAATAATAGCGCTTTTAAGTAATCTTAGGCCAAATTTATTGTCAGTGAAAACATTATCTTCTTCTCTTATGCTTTTATCATAGTTGGAGGCAATTAAACTTAACTTAGCCTCCTCTTTGAAGCATTTGAAATTTCTAAAAGTAAATTGAATAAGCATAATAAGTCTATTTTTTGCAATTAATACGCAATTATAGCCTTTATTATTTTATTATTTAAATTTTAATAGAATTTTTTGTAAAAATCATGTAATTAAATCTTGATGGATATACATATTCCCTACAACTCCATTTTCAAATACCTCCCGGTATGACTCGTCTTATGTTTCGCTACCATTTCCGGCGTTCCCGTTACGACCACCTCACCTCCACGGTGTCCACCCTCCAGTCCCATATCAATGATGAAATCAGCTACTTTGATTACGTCCATATTATGTTCGATTACTAAAATCGTATTCCCCTTATCCACCAGGCGATTAAGTACCGTTAATAACTGGCGAATATCATCAAAGTGTAACCCCGTCGTCGGTTCATCCAAAATATAAATCGTCTGTCCGGTATCTCTTTTAGACAATTCTTCGGATAGTTTTACCCGTTGTGCTTCTCCTCCGGAAAGAGTCGTGGCGCGTTGTCCCAACGTAATATAGCCCAGTCCAACTTCTTTCAGCGTTTTTAATTTTCGGTAAATATTGGGAATGGGTTGAAAGAAAATTTCCGCTTCTTCCACTGTCATATTTAATACGTCATTGATGGATTTTCCTTTGTATAAAACTTCCAGGGTTTCGCGGTTATACCGACGTCCCATACAGTCTTCACATTCTACTTCTACGTCCGGTAAAAAATTCATTTCGATCACTCGCTTACCACCACCGCCGCAAGTTTCGCAGCGTCCACCTTTGACATTAAAAGAGAAACGTCCCGGTTTATAGCCCCGGATTTTTGCTTCTGGTAATTCAGAAAATATCTTTCGAATATCCGTAAAAACGCCCGTGTACGTAGCCGGGTTAGAACGCGGCGTACGACCAATCGGAGACTGGTCAATCTCAATCACCTTGTCCAGTTCATCCATTCCTTTGATCGACTTATGGGGCATCGGTCGCTGAGAACTGCGGTACATATGCGCACGTAAAATCGGGTATAGCGTTTCGTTAATCAAGGTAGATTTTCCACTACCGGAAACGCCCGTGATACAAGTAAAAGTCCCCAGCGGAATTTTAATATCTACATTTTTTAAATTATTTCCGGTAGCACCTTTTAGTTCTAAAAATTTACCGTTGCCTTTTCTACGTTCCTTTGGTACTTCGATTCGTTTTTTGTCCCGTAGATAATCGGCCGTCAGGGTATTCATCTTCATAAATTCCTTGGGCATTCCTTCGGCGACTAATTCCCCACCCAATTTACCGGCACCCGGTCCCATATCGATCAGATAGTCGGAGGCCAGCATAATGTCTTTATCGTGTTCCACCACCAAAACCGTATTCCCAATATCGGATAATTGCCGGAGCGCTTCGATCAGTTTTTGGTTGTCACGTTGGTGCAGACCAATACTCGGCTCATCCAGAATATAGGTGATCCCTGTCAGTTGCGAACCAATCTGTGTAGCCAATCGAATTCGTTGTGCCTCTCCTCCCGACAACGAACGCGCGGGACGATTTAAACTCAAATAATCCAGGCCGACATGCAGTAAAAATCCTAGCCGTAAGCGAATTTCTTTAACCACATCTTTTGCAATTTCTTTTTGTCTTTTAGAAAAAGTCTTGCCGACATTGTCTGTCCAGTCCGCTAATTCGGCCACATCCATTTCGGCCAGTTCACCAATGTTTTTTTCGTTGAGTTTAAAGTGTAAAGATTCTTTTTTAAGACGAAGTCCGTTACATTCCGAACAAGTATCAATGGTCATAAAGTCTTCGGCCCAGTTTCTGATTTTTTCGGAAGTAGATTCTTTGAACCAGCGTTCCAGCATTTTAAATAATCCTTCCTGTGCGAGGTCGTAAGTGAAGTCGTGCTTGGCATATTTGGAAGCAACGCCGTAGCCGTTTTTACCACCGTAAAGCATAACATCCATTGCTTCTTTTGGAATATCCTTTACGGGTGTAGAAAATTTAAAATTATATTTTTTGGCAATTTTCTTTAGTTGTTTAAAAGTAGAGTTTTCTCTCGGCGCGCCGAAAGGTAGAATTCCAGACTTATTGATACTTAGACTATCGTCCGGAATTACTTTTTTTAGATCTACCGCATTAACTTTTCCCAGTCCTTTACAAGTAGGACAGGCACCATAGGGAGAATTAAAGGAGAAGGCATTGGGAGAAGGCTCTTCGTAGGAAATACCAGAATCAGGATCCATCAAATGTTTACTGTAAGGTTGTACTTCTTTCTTGCCATGTTCGAGTACCATTATAAAACCATTACCCATTTTGAGGGCCGTCTGAAGAGAAGTGTTTAAGCGGTCACGGCGTTCCTTACTAACGGCCAGACGATCTATCACCGCCTCGATGTCGTGGGTTTTATAACGATCTATCTGCATCCCGGATTTGATATCCAGAATTTCACCATCGACCCGGACTTTAGTATATCCTTGTTTACGAATATTATCGAAGAGTTCCCGGTAATGTCCTTTTCTGGCGCGAACGAGTGGCGCGAGTAGAACGATTTTCTTTTTATCAAAATTTTTAAAAATATGCTCCAGCATCTGATCCTCGTTGTAGCGGACCATTTTTTTACCAGTAGTATAAGAATAAGCTTCTCCGGTACGGGCGTAAAGTAGTCGCAGGAAATCATAAATCTCCGTAATGGTCCCGACCGTAGAGCGGGGATTTTTACTAACCGTTTTTTGTTCGATAGAAATAACGGGACTCAGTCCGGTGATTTGTTCCACATCCGGGCGCTCCATATCTCCGATAAATTGACGGGCATAAGCCGAAAAGGTCTCCATGTATCGACGTTGTCCCTCGGCGTAAATCGTATCGAAAGCCAGCGAAGATTTTCCACTCCCACTGATCCCCGTAATCACTACAAAGCGGTTACGAGGTATGGAGACATCGATATCTTTAAGGTTGTGCATCCGGGCGCCGATCACGTGCATTTGATCTGGTTCGAAATAGCCCTCGTTTTTTGGAGGAGTCGACTTGGAAGATTTTTTAGTAGTCTTTTTTTTATTTACAGTTGCCGTAGGGGCTGATTTTTTTGCCATAGTATTGATACTGTTCACGCACTCACAGACGTGGAAATTATAATGGAGGTGATACTTTAGTGTAAACCCTTGAATGGTACGCTTGTTTAAAAATTAGTCATTCAAAAGTTTCTATATCAGGATGACAAAGATAAAACATTTTTTTGGAAAAGCAGGCATTGAGAGGATGTCCTGAATGAGAAATCCCGAATATCACACTAAGATGATATTCGGGATATTGATAGGTTTCGCCAGCGTTAGTAGCTAGTAAAATTAATTAACAACTACCTGTTCTGTTTTTATCTGTGTTCCTTGCTGGATGGTAACAAAGAGGGTGCCTGTAGCTCCCAGAGTAGAGAGATCAAATGTAATTTCTGTTGCTTCGGTAACCGTAGGAAAAGTTTCTTCTTTTAGAATTTTTCCCCGGATATCGCTAATGTAGAGCGTGGTTGGTTGAGCCGCAGCTTTTAGTCCTATTTTTATCTGACCGGATGTAGGGTTGGGAAATATGGAGAATTCTAATGGAGCGGAAAGGATTTCCTTTTTCTCCTTTGTTATGGAGGGCTCGTCATCTTGAAGTTTAAATTTGATGGGCAAGTTGAAATATACGCCTACTTTTTCTCCTTGGTGAATCCCGGGATTCCATTTTGGTAATGTTCCAACTACCCGAAGCACTTCAGTATCACAACCAAAACCTACGCTTTTTACAATTTCTGGTTTTACTATATTTCCGTTTTTATCGACTATAAAACGTACGACTACCGTACCTTGACTTCCAGTTTTATAGGCCAGTTCCGGGTATTTTATGTTGGTGTAAATGTGTTGCAACATTTTCTGATCCGCGCAGGATTTTCGTTCTGCCATTTTTGCAATTTCTTCGCAACCAGGAAAGGTGGGCATTTGATCAACTTCGATAAATACTTCATCGTTGGTCGACGTAGAAGGATTTCTACCCACCACAACTGGCGTATTTTTTTCTACCGATTGTCCATCACCCTCACCCTCGATCATGAACTTTACTGGTAAGTTAAAATAAACGTTTACCTTTTTTCCGTTTTGTATTCCGGGTGTCCATTGTGGCATCCCTTTCACTACCCGAATTACTTCTTCGTCCAGACCATCACCGAGACTTCGCATGATTTCCGGGGACTCCAGGATTCCTTTTTTATTGATTACAAAACGAACTATGACTAATCCCTGATTATTATTTTTACGAGCTAATTCGGGATATTTAATATTGGTATAAACATGTTGGAACATTTTCATGTTTGCGCATTTATTTCTTTCTTCAATATCTATTACGGCTTCGCATCCTGGAAACATCGGCATTTGTTCAACCTCCGTAAAAATACTGTCTCCGGGAGATTGATTAACGTGAAACTCTTGTACGGGTAATATCGGATGTTGTGTATTCTTTGGAAGTATATCGCCAGTTTTAAAAGCTAATAATAACAATGCGAAAATAGGGAGTATCCAGATATATCGGGTCATGGCCCAGCGGGAGGATTTGTTTTTATTCATCATTTGAAAGCGTTTTTTTAGTTGTGAATGATTAAAATTATGCGTTAACGAAAATGCGGGTCCGGATTGCATTTGTCGTAACAATAATTGGCCGTATTGTTTCTTTTGATGTTGCGCGATCACCTGCTTGTCGGCAAGGTATTCGTGGGTATTACGAATGGACTTTTTGTAAAACCATAAAATTAGATTAAACCAAAATAAGATACTAAATATTTCCAGGAGTAAAATGTCAATGCTGTGATGTTGATGGATATGAGTTAGTTCGTGCTTTAAAATTCGAGTTTCGTCTTCGATGGATAAGTTTAAATTATTACTCCAGAATAGATTACGGAAAAAGGAGAACGGTAAATGCTGCTGATCAGTTTTTACGAGTGTGTAACCCGTTTTTTGAATTACGACGCTTTGGCTTTTTAGTCGATGGATACTCCACCATCCGTGAACTAGCCGACTTGCCGTCAGCACTACTCCTATCAGATAAATACTCAGTAGAAATTGTCCTATATAATTTGTCTTTTCAGCTCCGGGCGTTACTACGATTTCTTGCAAGGTATATCCCATTTGAGATGCGATTACGGTAACGGGTTGCAGTATTACCGATACCGTATCGGTATCAGTGAGCATTTGCCAATCACCTATTTCTATAATTGGGAATAGCAGTCCTAACCCAAAAGTAATCAACAGATAAAAGCGGTTGAGTGTAAAGAACGTTTCCCGTTCTAACACGAGTAAATAAAACCCGTAAAAGATGAACCAGCAAATAGTAGATTCTAAACAATAAGATATCATAACACTATATTTTAAGAGTATGTGACAAATTGCGAGATTGTGTTAAAGCTAGTTGGCCGGTTAGCCAGTTGACTTCCTGCTATCGTATTTTACGTCTGAGGGAAGCCAACCAGCCAATAGCAAATCTTATTTCCCCTAATTTTTCATGTACTCATATTTAAGACAACTTCTCTGAATCACCTTCATCGTTTTCCATTTTGTCCACCATTTTTTTGAGTTCTTCCAGATCAATTTTTTCTTCTTTCAATAAAAAAGAAACCAGGCTCTTGGGAGAGCCACCAAAATAATCAGAGACCAGTTTTTTAACCGATTTTTTACTATAATCTGCTCTTAAAATAATAGGAAAATATTCGTAGGTTCGTCCGTAGGCTTTATGGTCCAGAAAACCTTTTGTTTCCAATATTCGGACAATGGATGAGATGGTACTATGGGGTGGTTTAGGAGTACCCATACGGTCCAGAATATCACGGACGGTACAGCGTTCGAGATCCCAGATATGTTGCATCACGTCTTCTTCTGCCTTGGTTAATCGTTGCATTTTTATATTTTTATTCAAGTGAATAAGTTTGATAAACCAAATATACAACGGATATTTCAGGAATGCAACTATTTAATACGTTTTATAACGTATTTTTACGTTGAATTAAATTTAAAGATATAATTTTGAAGTATTTTTAAAAAAATTTCTCGTAACTGTTCAGCCCAAATGAGAGCTGGTTAAGGTATATGTTATAGAATTTTCCATAAACAAGTTGTTCAATGCATCAAAGACATTGATGTTTTGTTTACGAGCCGTGACGATAAAGCTTCGAATTCTAGTAAAAATTT
>CALLPK010000093.1 GCA_938015415.1 uncultured Saprospiraceae bacterium | reverse complement strand
TTGGACACCGGAATTTTTGTTAATAACCTAACGAATATAGACGGCTGCGATTCGGTGGTAATCGAAACGATTGAATATTTGTTAAGCGATACGACGGAGCTATTTGCAACCTCGTGTAATCCATTGGACACCGGAATTTTTGTTAATAACCTAACGAATATAGACGGCTGCGATTCAGTCGTAATCGAAACGATTGAGTTTTTATTAAGCGATACGACGGAGCTATTTGCGACCTCGTGTAATCCATTGGACACCGGAATTTTTGTTAATAACCTAACGAATATAGACGGCTGCGATTCGGTGGTAATCGAAACGATTGAATATTTGTTAAGCGATACGACGGAACTGTTTGCAACCTCGTGTAATCCATTAGACACCGGAATTTTTGTCAATAACCTAACGAATATAGACGGCTGCGATTCGGTTGTAATCGAAACGGTTGAGTTTTTATTAAGTGATACGACGGAGCTGTTTGCGACTTCGTGTAATCCGCTGGACACCGGAATTTTTGTCAATAACCTAACGAATGTTGACGGCTGCGATTCGGTTGTCATCGAAACGGTTGAGTTTTTATTAAGCGATACGACGGAGCTGTTTGCGACCTCGTGTAATCCATTGGACACGGGAATTTTTGTCAATAACCTAACGAATGTTGACGGCTGCGATTCGGTTGTCATCGAAACGATTGAGTTTTTATTAAGCGATACGACGGAGCTGTTTGCGACCTCGTGTAATCCATTGGACACCGGAATTTTTGTTAATAATTTAATGAATGTTGCGGGCTGTGATTCTTTAATTATCACTACGATAAGTCTGATGAATTGTGTTACAGATACGACCCTGGTATTGGATACGACTTGTAATCCATCAGAGATCAGGAATGATACAGTGACAATTATTGGTAGTATGGGACAGGATAGTACGATTGTTTATAACACGGCTCTGTTACCATCTGATACGGTGCTGATTAATCTGACATCCTGTAATCCACTTGATACTGGATTGGTGCGAGAAGATTTAACAAATATATTCGGATGTGATAGTTTGGTGTTTACCCAAACTGTCTTGTTGGCCAGTACGGAAGAAACTATTTTCTTAACCTCGTGTAATCCACTGGATACGGGTAGGGTGGTGTCAACCTTCCAAAATATAGCGGGCTGCGATAGTACCATTATTACAATTACAGATCTAATTCCATCTTCCATTGAAACATTCGAGTTGACGACTTGTGATCCGATGGCGGCAGGAATGATTAGAGATACTTTTATAAATCAATTTGGTTGTGATAGTATTCTGGTAACAAATACAACTTATCTGCCACCGTCTGTTTTTAAATTTACGACTACTACTTGTGATCCGGCGGAATTGATTAGTGATACGACTTTCCTGGAGAATTACTTAGGTTGTGATAGTTTGGTGATTACCGAAGTAATTCTGGATCAAATTAATATCGTTCTGGAGACCATTGATCCAGAATGTTTTGGGGAAGAAAATGGGCAGATTATCGTTGACACGATCATCGGCGGAACAGCTCCTTACCTTACGGCACTCGGTGATGGACCACTAAATGATCAGATGCAATACTTCCGTTTACCTCCCGGACAATATCAGGTGCTGGTCCAGGATGCCAACGGCTGTGAGACAACTAGTATGGTCGACATCACTAGCCCGGAGGAATTGACCCTGGACCTTGGGTTGCCGGATCAGATCAATTTGGGCGAGTCGCTGGAAATAAATCCTCAGATTAATCAACCTATAGATACTTTTATTTGGGAAGTTGCGGGTGATTCTTTATTCTGCGATAGCTGTCTGATCCAAAATTTGCAGCCGCTCAATTCGGCACAGTACCAACTAACCGTCATTACCGGAAGAGGTTGTAGTGCGACCGAAGTATTTGTGGTTAATGTCAAAAAAGACCGGGCGGTATATGTTCCCAATGCCTTCTCGCCCAACCAGGATGGTAACAACGATATCTTTATGATCCACGGTGGTCCGGAAGTAGCCCGTGTTAAAAATCTAAGCATATTTAACCGTTGGGGAGCGCTGGTTTTCTCGGACGAAAACTTCCCGACCGATGATCCTAACTACGGCTGGAACGGTATCTTTAAAGGCAAACCCGTTAATCCCGGTGTCTTTGTCTATTATTTTGAAATTGAGTTTGTAGACGGTTATACCAAAACCTATAAAGGAGATGTGACTGTACTGAGATAAGATAACTTTTAAAGCGTGTTGTGTGTGCAGCGCTGGCTTCTTTTGGAGGTTGGCGTTTTTTTTAATTTTAGAATGAATTAAGAATATTCAAATAGTGCTAAAATTTGAAAAAAAACATCCAAATTGTTTAATAGGTTGGATGTTTTTCCCATTTGTAGGTTAATCTTTATTTCTAGGGTACTACAATCCTGGCAATTCCTCTGGCTTTACCGTTGTCTAATTGGATAAAGTAATTTCCGCTAGTCAAGGCAGCAATATCTATCGTAAGTGTCTGTGAACCGGGTTGAATATTTTGACTTTGCTGGCTTACGAGGATCCCATGTAAGCTGTATAGTTTTATAGACAGCTCCCCGCTTTCGGCGGCACTGTAATCCAAATAGAGTGTAGTTGAAGTAGGAGGGTTTGGAAAAGGTGTAAAATTAAGGCTATAGTCGATTTTTAATTCTTCGGCAGAAGAAGTTACGGTATTGTTGATATACAGTTTTGTAATGATCTGATTTGTATTATTTACGCCAGAAATGAGGACATCGTCTTTGTCATCGCCATCGATATCCGAAAAGGCAACGGAACTAAAATTGACACCTTCGAATGGCGTACTCATAGTTTCGGTAAAGTTGCCTGTTCCGTCGTTGGTATACAGTTTTGCAATTGACATTGAAATACCCATTCCAGAAATGAGGACATCGTCGTTTCCATCACCGTTGACGTCCGAAAAGGCAATAGAACTATCAAAAATCCCCTCGAATGGGGTGCCCATGACTTCAGTGAAATTGCCCATTCCGTCGTTAGTGTACAGTTTCGCGTTTCCCTCAATCATACCGCTCCCTCCAATAACCCCTCCGGTAATCAAGACATCGTTATGGCCGTTATTATTAACATCCGAAAAGGCAATAGAACCAACATCAACGCCCTCGAACGGAGTATTCATAACTTCGGTGAAATTGCCCATTCCGTCGTTGGTATACAACTTTGCAATTCGGTCATTAAAATTGGTTCGTCCCGTAATGAGAACATCGTTGTGTCCGTCACCGTTGACGTCTGAAAAGGCAGCGGAACTAAAAACTGCACCTTCGAACGGAGTGCCCATGACTTCGGTAAAGTTGCCCGTTCCATCGTTGGTATATAATCTTGCAATTGCCCCACTAAAAAGACTCAGTCCTGTAATTAGGACATCGTGGTGTCCATCACCGTTGATATCTGAAAAGGTAACGGAACCTGCCTCAACGTCTTCGAATGGGGTGTTCATGACTTCGGTGAAGTTATCCATACCGTTGTTGGTGTACAGCTTCGCAATTAAAAAACCTGCCTCATTAATTTCTCCCGTAATGAGGACGTCTTCGTGTCCGTCGCCATTAACGTCCGAAAAGGCAGCGGAACTTCTACGAACGCCTTCGAACGGGGTGTTCATCATTTCGGTGAAATTGCCTGATCCATCGTTGGTATATAGTTTCGCAATTCGTTCATTAACATTGTTTCGTCCCGTAATGAGAACATCCTTGTGACCGTCCCCATTAACATCCGAAAAGTCAACGGAACCATCAGCAATACCATCGAGTGGTGGAGCAGGAGATACCTCAGTAAAAGTTTGAGCAGAGAGTGTTTGGGTTGAAATAATAAGAAAGAATAGTAAGGCTTTTTTCATTTTTATTTGGTTTTTTGAATAAGTAACTGTAGTCATTTTGCCTTAACTTTAAACAGCTTCTAATTCAGCATTAATAAGTAAAAATGTATGGTGATAATTTCTGGTACAGAATATATAATCACCAAAAATAAGCCTCAAATTAAATGATTTCAACGATACTGTGCAAATTTATTTATGAAAAAAATATTATTACTCTAATGGTTTATGAATATATTCAATACCATAATCGTAATAAAATTGCTCCAACGACCATCACCCGTGCAATTAAACTTCGATAAAAAACACTGGCCCGCGCATCCGTAATATTCGCCATAAACAATAATAAGCTTACGGAAAATAAAGCACCACATCCGTAAAGGCAATACGTCATAAAATCAAAATTTTTCGCAATCTCCGGAAACAAAAGACCACTGACACCGATTGGAAAAAGAATGGCTGAAAATAAACCGAGCGTAAATTCTATGGTGGTATATCTTTCCAGTTGAAACATAAAATAAGAGAAAATGGTATAGATGGCAACGGAAATTCCGCCACCCAATAAAATGACGGAGCGCCAATAAGGTAGTCCCTGCGTTTGCATCAGCATCCCAACGCTGAGGATTAAGATGGGGGCTACCTCCAGAAATTGCCCAATTTTTCGTAGCCGGTCTGCTTGTGGATGGATGATTTCTAGGTCTTTTTCGTAATCTAATGGTTGTTCCATTATCATGTAAGTTTTGGTACGTAAATTCATTTATCACGATCCCTCGGCGGAGATGCTTTTTTAGGATTAAGGGGCAGGGCCAGCTCCTCTAAATGTGGCACAAATGATCGCCGTAGCAATTGCCGCATTCAGTGATTCGGTTCCTCGGGCGTGGTGGTGGGCGGGTATCGAAACAGGATGATCCACAAAGGATAATATTTCGGGTCTAATCCCTTGGCCTTCGTTACCGATTACGATTAGTCCGTCGGATTTAAGGGAGGTACGGAATAAATCTTCCCCCTTCAAGATAGCACCATAAATCGGCAAATTCAATTTTTTAAGGGTTAAATCCTCAAATTTTCGGGTAACAGATTTTACACTAAACAAGGCACCCATGGTCGCTTGCACCACTTTGGGGCTAAAACGGTCCACCGAGTCTGGCGAACAAATCACCCAGTCAATTCCGAACCAGTCCGCAGTCCGTAAAATGGTACCCATATTTCCCGGATTTTGGATATTATCCAGATATAAAGATAAGCTGCCTTCGAGTTGATCAGTTTGAAAGTCGTGTTCCCATTGGCGAACAACGGCCAAAGCCTGATTGGGCGTCTTAAGCGAGGAAATTTTCTTAAGTTCACGGTCGTTAACTTCCTGTACGGAGGCTTCATTTTTTTGTAATTCTATACGGTGTTGGGTGATCCAGGCAGGCAGGGCGAAAATTTGCTCAATCTGATCAGGCGCCTGAACTAATAATTCGCGCACCATTTTGTCACCCTCAATAATAAAATTATTATATTTTTGACGAAACTTCTTGAGCGATAGTGATCTGATGTATTGTTCGTTCTTTTTTGATAGCATTTTTAAATAACTTCTTTATCAATTTTTTTAACACGTATCCTTTTGGGAAAAATAACGGGATTAAGGTACTTATTTTTTTTGGTTCTCCTGCTTTGGAGTATGTCTGGATGTTTCCCTTACAGTAAATTAGCAGAAGGCGAATCCCGTCTGAAAAAAAATGAAATCGTTATTGAAGGAGATAATCTTAACGAAAAACAGAAAAGTCGACTCAAATCTGACTTAGCTGGTAATTATAAGCAAGTACCCAATCAGTCGCTCCTGGGACTGGGGCTGCACCTTGATACCCGGCTTTATTACGCCACCGACGAACCCGGTGATACTTCAAAGTTTAAAAATTTCTTGCGGAAATCTTTTGTCGAGCGACCATCTATTTATAACGTGGAACGTACCAAAGCCACGGCAAAATCTATGACTTTCTACTTGCAAAATAAAGGATACAAAGACGCAATCGTCCACGATACCATTTTTACCAAGAAAAAAAATACCACAACTCAATACATCGCTACGCCCGGTGAGCAATATATAATTGATAGTGTTTATTTTAATTCTCCCGATTCTGCTATACAAATTTTATTAAACGACCTGTCGGTAACTACGGAATTAACTCCTGGTAGCCCGGTTAGCGATGCACTTTTTAACGCAGAATCAAAAAGAATAACGGATGCTTTACAAAATCAGGGCTATGCCTATTTTGAAGCAAATTTTATCAAACCCCGGGGACTACCTAAAGGTAATCGAGTCGTGGTTTATTATGATGTGCTGGTGCCACCTGAAACTGGTTTTCACCAAAAATATCATATCGGAACCGTGTACGTTGATCCGTATTATGTTAAGGCGGGCTCGCTGATACGTGAACGAGATACGGTAGATGTAGATGGGGTATATTTTATTTTTGATAAAAATGTCCCTCGAAAAATAAAGGCACAAAATATTTTAAAATCTATTTTTATTCGTCCTGGAGATCTTTACAAGGAAGGGAATTTTTTGAAGTCTGTTCAGCAATTACGAAATCTTGCCATTATTAAAGACGTAAATATTTTAGAAAATATAGACGAAGAAAATAAAGCGATATTAAATTTTGAAGTATTTCTCTATCCTAATAAACGGATGTCGATTGGTGGAGACCTGGAATTAAATAACTCAACTTATAGTATTGATGATGCAAATTTAATAGGAATTTCTACTAGTGTAAATTATCGCAATCGTAACTTATTTAAAAATGCTGCTTTATTTACGTCAAGGGCCCGTTTTGGTTTTGAATTGGATATTGCTTCTTCCGGCGGAGAAGACCTACTATATTCGAGAGATGTTAGTTTGCTGAATGATCTTTATTTTCCACGTTTGGTAGATGTATTCCGTACCTGGAAGGGATTGCGAGCACTTGGAATTATCAACGACGAATTTTATACAAATTTGAAAGACAAGACAAAGTCGAGATTATCGCTCAATTACGAAAATATTTCACTTTTTGATTTTTACGATTACAGTTCTTTTAACACGACTTATGGATATGATTATCAACCCGACCAGCGCAATCGTTTTCAGCTCAATCAGGTTGGTGTAAACTTGTTATTGGTTGATAAAGATTCTGCGTTTCTGGAAATAGAACGAAATAACCCGTTTTTACAGCGAAGTTTTGACGATCAATTATTAACAGGGTTTTTATTTCGGGATCTGACCTATACACACCAGGGCAAAATCAATAGAAACAATACCTCTTTTTATTTTAGTGGAAATCTTGAATTATCTGGTGGTGAAGTATATTTAGCCAATAAAATCAGTAACGCGATTAGCGGAAGCGAAAAAACTTTTTCTTTTATCAACGACGTAGAATACGCTCAGTACGTGAGAATCGAGGCAGATGTCAGGTGGTTTAAATACCTTAGAGGAGAACAATCGCTGGCATTTCGACTCAGTTCCGGTGTAGCGTTTAATTATGGATTTTCTGATGAAGTTCCTTACGTAAAACAGTTTTTTATCGGAGGTCCCAATAGTGTACGCGCGTGGCGGATTCGAGAGCTGGGACCCGGAGAATACAGGGATCCGCTGACTATACCCACGCCTGGTCCAAATCCTAATGGCACCGTACCGTTTTTTCAGTCCGGGGATTTCTCTTTGGAAATGAATGCAGAATATCGGTTTGATCTCCTGCGGATTTTTGGTTACACAATAGAAAGCACTTTTTTTGTTGATGCGGGAAACGTCTGGACGGTAGGGTACGATGAGAATCGGAAAGGTTCGCAACTTTCCTGGAGCGCCCGGCGCGACCCTGATGACCCCACAACGCTCATCGGACGTAATTTTTTAAAACAAATTGCCGTGGGGGCTGGTACGGGGATTCGACTGGATTTTTCCTATTTTGTGTTGCGTTTTGACGCGGCGATCAAACTCCGTAATCCATTTCCTGATCCAGTTGGAGGTCAATTCTGGATTGATCGGGATTGGAGAAAACTACAGTTTAGAGATTTTAATTATAATTTGGCCGTGGGCTATCCTTTTTAACAATCTCAATGGCAACTTCAATGACAACCTCAATTTTCTCGTCAATATAAAAAGATATGTTGTACGCTTCGTCCAAATAGGGGCTATTCAGTGAAGTGTGTCACTTGGCATCCCGCACCTTGTGTTCCTGAAGGAAAGCTTCCGCGCTGACACACTTTAGGGGGCACTCCTTCCAAATGCGATATCAATAATGACTTCGGCTAAAGACGCAACCTTTGACATAGCCTGATAACGTTGAAGAGAAGCGAAATGGCCAACTGCTGACCAGTTAAAAAATTAGTCTTCGTCAATGAATTCCATTATCTTTTTTTTATTTTTAGCAAAGTAATCAATCGCATATTGCTTCATGGCTTTTAGTTTTTTCTTATCCGTTACATCCATTGGAATCTTTTTTCTGCGTAGTATGTCCGGTGTTTCTGGTGCGTCAAAATAGAGCTGACAACGTAGGTAATCTTTTGGCGCCAGTACCTGTTTTACATAATATTCCGAAGCCGAGATATTGGTTTCCACCAGCATATCTGCCAGAAAATCTTTCCATTGTAAAATACCCCAATCGCCGGTTTGAATGGCTTCTTCCGGAATAAAATTTCCGTTGGAAGTTCCGCAACCCAGAGAAAGTACTTTTAGATCTTTTAGTTCTCGTTCGAGTCCTTTCTTTTTAGGGGCGTGGTAGCAATAGGATTTTTTATCGCTTTCGTGGTGATTGATGGCGTACGAAACTGCTGCCATAGCCGGATGATTGATGGCCACCCCTCCGTCCACAAAATTTTGGTACATTGGAAAATACGTAGGAGCTGCGCTGGACCGAAGTGCGAGGTCTACCAGGTTTTCGTTATTGCATTTGATGTAATAAGAATTAAAAACCTCCGGTCGGAAATTATGACTGCGACCTTTTGAATCTTTTGGATTGAGGGAAAAGGTGGGAATCATAAAATGTTTTTTACCATCATATCGGTCATTTAAATCCCCCATCGTTTGGTTTTCGTACGCTTCTTTTAGTAATTCTTTTAATTTTTTCTGGGAATATTGTGCTCCAATCAGATTGCCGAGATCTCGAATATCATCTATTTTATTATCTCTGAAAATATCTTTGGCACCGTTGAGATACAGCTCCATAATTTCGTAAGTCTTGCGGCCTACGCCTAAACTAAGGATGATAATTCCGCCCGTAGAGGTGCCCGCAAAGACATCGAAAAATTCCACGGGTGATTTTCCCGTTTCTTCAAAAATACAATTAAGAATGGTGGCTGGAATAATCCCTCGCGTGCCGCCCCCGTCGATAGATAGAATTCTAAGTTTTTTTTTACTCATTGATTTTTTGGTTTTACATTTTTTGTAATATTTCTTATGGTCTGTTCCCAGACAAAAATATCGATTAGAATTTTTTTGATGGAAAATTAAGAAAAAAACGTTGAGAAGAGAAGAACATTATAGATTAATATGAGTTCTACGGTAGTAAAGTTCCAATCAATAAAATTTTTAAAAATAATGTTAAAGCCAAGACAAGAAACACCCGATCTAACCCTTTCTCTAATCAACGGTACCAAATGGGAATTATCCAAACAGACACCCGAAAGTTTTACCCTCGTTGTTTTTTACCGTGGACTTCATTGCCCTAAGTGTAAACAATATCTGGAGGACATTCACAATAATTTAGATAAGCTGACCGAAATAGGAGTGTCGGTTGTAGCCATTAGCTCTGACACCGAAGCAGTCGCAAAAGAGACTTATGAAAAATGGGACATTGATGGAGTACCTATCGCATATGGTTTTCCAATTGAAGAGGCCAGAAAATGGGGTTTATTTATTTCTAAAGGAATAAAAGAAGAACCCGATATGTTTATCGAACCTGGTATTTTTATTATCAAATCCAACGGTAAATTATACGCTTCTTCCGTTCAAACCATGCCTTTCGCTCGACCGCCCATCAGAGAAATTATTGGTGCCATAAAATTTGTTACCGAGAAAAAATATCCCGCTAGAGGGGAGGCATAAAAAACAGGCCATTTTGTAAAACTTGCTTTACAAAATGGCCCTTATTTTTTTAATCACCTTCTGATCCGATTACCTTTATTTTACCAGCATTATCAGACCTTTCTGTATACGGTCGAAGGCAAAAATCAATATTCGATATTGATTCCCTACGTCTTCCGCTTTTTCTTCTTCGCCGCCGGAAATAAAACATTATTTAAAATAAGTCGATAGCCCGGAGAATTAGGGTGTAAACTTAAATCAGTTTCCGGATCATTAACAAAGTGCTTGTAATCTTCCGGATCATGTCCGCCGTAGAAAGTAAAAAAGCCTTCACCGTAGGCACCGTGAATATATCGCAGTTCATTGGCAGGCTTATTTTCACCCAAAACCAAAACATCGGCTTTGACCTGATTACGCAGGTAAGCCGTCGTTTGTCCCATAAATCCTTTGACTGTTCGAGTATGACATTGCGTTAGCATGGTCGGTACCGGATCCCATTTAGCAGAAAAATCAAACAAGGTAAAGTAATCTGTATTGGGCGTCACCTTCCGGGAAACACTATGGTCAATGGTAGAGTATTCGTAAATCAACGGATTCTTCATCAACTCAAAATTCTCAAAAGCAAAAGTTTTGGAGAAGTCCAGTTTAGATTGTGCGGTAGGGTCTGCGGGATCCCCATCGTACATACTTTCACAAATATCCAGTCCCTCTGCGGCCAGTGCAATATCGTAAGTATCCGTTGCCGAGCACATCGCAAACATAAAGCCACCGCCCAGTACGTATTCCTTGATTTTTTTGACCACCGCCAATTTGAGTTGTGATACTTTTTTAAACCCATTTTGCTTGGCCAGCGCTTCCATCTTTTTCACATTTTCTTTATACCA
The DNA here is from genome assembly GCA_938015415.1 of uncultured Saprospiraceae bacterium. Taxonomy (GTDB): domain Bacteria; phylum Bacteroidota; class Bacteroidia; order Chitinophagales; family Saprospiraceae; genus JALZUU01. The sequence goes on along the minus strand of CALLPK010000093.1, from coordinate 910 downwards.
CGGTTGCGTATGAAAAGACCGGTAAAATCGACCGTATTGTCCCGTGAAGTCTTCGTGGTGCAAGTGCAGCCAGTCGTACTCTGCCAGTTTATCATCCAGAACCTGCGTATCATAGACAACATCGTAAGGAATCTCCGCGTAGGTCAAAACCATGGTCACCGCGTCGTCCCAGGGTTGAATCTTTTCCCCTTTGGCATTTTCTTCGGGCGTATATACCGCGATTTTGGGAGCGACCTCTAGTTTGATGGCGTCCATATTGACCTCTGGATCGGCAATTTCCAATAATATTTTATTGAATTTAGCGTCGGGAATAATCTGATAACTAACGTTTCTGATCTTACATTCTTTCTCAAATAGCGCATTATGCCGGAAGGCAAAACTCCCGCCCCGATAGTTAAGCAGCCAGTGCGCTTCCATTTTATTATTCAAAATCCAGTATGTAATCCCGTAGGCTTTGAGATGATCTTTTTGTTCCGAATCCATCGGAAGAAGAATATAAGCCGCCATGGCGGGAGCACTTAAAAAGAATAGCGCACTAAAAATCAGCAAGAATTTTTTCATTGTCATTATATTAGGTAGTCGAATAAGCTAAGTTCACAGCTTCAGTAATACAAATTACCAAGATTCTAGAATATTAACTAAATACTAGTTGTCTAACGACAATTATAACGACAAGGTTGGCCTATTTAGTAGAAAACAGGTACTAAAATTCATTAGTACCTGTTTTTGACATATTTATTATGATAAAGGTAATCACGGTCGAGTGAAGTAAATAGCAAATAGCAGACAGCCAAAGGCCAATAGCTTCTTAAAAATTCCTTACCCTTCGAAAGCCACCTGGCGCATCTGCACTCTCAACCCGTTCAAATTGCGGAGTATCCTTGACTGGCTGTTTTTTAATTGCACCTTC
>CALLPK010000092.1 GCA_938015415.1 uncultured Saprospiraceae bacterium | reverse complement strand
GATGCCTGAGATGATGGGAAGGTTGGACAAGATGAAGGGGTTTTGTTTATTAAAAATAATGAATAATTCGTTAATGAATAATTAAGAATGTCTCTTCTGACGTTTTGAGCAAGTTATTAATTTTCAAAATAGATTTATTATGAAGAACAAACCAGGACTAAAAAAATGGCTTCCCAAAATACGGTCGAAGACACGATTCAGGGAAGCCAACAGTTGGTGGGTGTTCAATCTACTCAGCAAATACAAAAAAAATCTTCTGTGAAATTTGATAGTTAAATTTCGATTTTATGAAAATTTATTCTTGACAAAATTTCGTTTTTTTTCTGCAAAAAAATGAACAGAAAAAAATACAAAAAAGCTGAAATCTTGGAACAAATTACATTTTAAAAATACCGAAGTTTTTTTCGTAAATTGAATACCTTAGCCAACAGCTAATTTTTATCTCAGCGTCGCGACTTCCTGATTCTTGTAAGCACCTGCTTTCAGTTTTTTAGAAACGGCGGAGAAAGCTTCCAGTGTTTCTTCAATGTCCTGCATGGTATGTGAAGCCGTCGGAATTAATCTCAATAAAATCATTCCCTGTGGAATCACGGGATAAACAACAATTGAGCAGAATATTTTATGGGTTTCGCGCATATCGTGTACCAGCGTCATGGCTTCTTCCACCGAGCCGTGCATATAGACCGGTGTGACACAACTATTCGTATCTCCAATATCAAAGCCACGATCTTTCAATCCTTTTTGTAAAGCCGTCACGTTGCGCCAGAGTTTAGCTTTGTGTGAAGGGTCTTCGCGTAACATTTCCAGTCTTTTCAAGGCGCCGACCACGACGGGCATGGCCAATGACTTTGCAAAAATTTGCGAACGCATATTATATTTTAAAAACTCAATCATATCCGCATCACCCGCTAAAAAGGCGCCGACACTGGCCATTGATTTGGCGAAGGTCGCAAAGTACACGTCGATATCATCCTGTACTCCTTGTTCTTCTCCGGCCCCTGCACCCGTTGCACCGAGCGTTCCAAAACCGTGTGCATCATCGACCATTAATCTGAAATTATATTTTTTCTTAAGGGCTACGATTTCGGTTAATTTACCCTGGTCTCCCCGCATACCGAAGACACCTTCAGAAATTACCAGAATTCCACCACCTGTTTTTGCGACAATCTTTTCTGCGCTGATGAGGTGTTTTTCCAGACTTTCGATATCGTTGTGCTGGAAGGCAAAACGTTTTCCGATGTGCATTCGCAAACCATCTACGATACAAGCGTGACTTTCTGCATCGTACACTACCACATCTTTTCTACCCAGTAAAGCATCAATGGAAGACAGAATTCCCTGGTAACCAAAATTGACCAGTACGGCACTTTCTTTTTTTACGAAGTCAGCCAGTTCTTCTTCCAGCTTATCGTGCAAGGCCGTATTACCGGACATCATCCGCGACCCCATCGGGTAGGCGAGTCCCCAGTCGGCAGATGCCTGGGCATCTACTTTTCGAACTTCAGGGTGATTACCGAGGCCGAGATAATTGTTGATACTCCAGCAGATAACTTCTTGTCCGTTAAAGGTCATACGGTTACCCAATTCTCCTTCCAATCGTGGAAAGATCCAGTATCCTTCTGCAATATCGGCCCACTTTCCTAAATGGCCACGGTTGTTTTTAAACTTTTCAAATAAATCCATAGTTGTTTGAATTTAGTAGCAATAAATAAAATCTTTGCTATTGTTGTTTGTAAAAATTTCTCTTTAAAACCCGGTGTACCAATCCGGGGGTTAGTTTATTTAAAACGGAATTTAGTTTTCCAAGTGGGGTAAACACTTCTTTAAATTTTTTATTTTCTACAATGCCGATAATTCTTCCGGCTACTTTTTCTACCGGTTCGGCTTTGATAAAATCTCTTTTGGGTTGCGGAACGATCAGGCCTTTGGCGTCATAAATCGTCTTTTGCGGGTCATTTTCCGTAAAACCAACGTACGCAATACCTACGTGCACCTGATCTTTTGATAATTCTATCCTTAAGGCTTCCGCTAGTGCCGTTAGTGCCATTTTGGACGAACTGTAGACCGAGTAGTTAGGAATACCTCGGATTCCAGCAACACTAGATATAAAGATAACACTTCCCTGGCTATTTTTCAGATAAGGAAGGGCAGATTGTGTTGGATATACCGAACCAAGGTAATTTACCTCCATTATTTTTTTGATCACGCTGCCGTCGAGTTCTTCTACCGTTCCTTCCGTGGATACACCCGCGTTATTAATTAACACATCAATTCGCCCAAATTCCTTGATTGTTTCATCTACCAGTTTCTTACAATCCGCTACTTTAGAAACATCTCCTGCGACTGTCAATACTTCGTGTCCATCTTCTTCCAGTTCTCTACCTGCTTTTTCTAATCGATCAGGATTTCTGCCGTTCAGCACCACACGACCTCCTTTTTTAGCAATTTGCCACGCCATCTCGTTACCAATGCCCATACTGGAACCGGTAATAATGACGACTTTATTTTTAAAGTTATGCTGCATGTTGGTTGTATCCGTTAATTAGTATTATTAGTTAATTGGTTGTATCTTTTAATTGGTTGTCCTAGTACACTGATCCACTAATTAACTAATCTACCAATCCGCACATCAAGGAATCCGCACATCAAAAAATCAACAATACCCATTCTCTTTCAGCCACTCAAAACACTCACGAATGCCTTCTTCAATATCGGTCAGCGGCATCTTAAGTTCTGCTACTGCTTTTTTAGACGTAAAATAATGATCGTCACAACTAATCTGTGCCATGGCCAGACTGACGACTGGAGTTTTATTAAATAACGTTCCATATTGTGTTCCTAAAAAACCATAGGCTTTACTCAGGACCGGAGGAATGGTGACTTTGGGAGGTGGGACGCCTACCACTTTTGCAATTTTAGTAAAAGCCTCACGGTAGTCCATGTTTTCATTTCCAGCGATATAACTCTCCCCAGGTTTACCCATCGTAAGGGCGTTGGCCACAGCCGTTGCGACATCTTTTACACAAATATAGTTTCGGCCACCGACCGCAAAGCCAGGCACCTTTTTTTGGTAGATGGCCAGGACCATTGCGCCCGCTCCCGGTTTGGAGTCGTAGGGACCGAGCATAAAAGTCGGGTTAATGGTTAGGGCGGGCACTCCTTCTTCGCGGGCCGCTTTGATGACCAGCAATTGTGCTTCGTATTTAGAGTCCATATAGTCCAGGCCATATTTTTGACTCTGGTAGGAATTACCTTCGTGGCCCGGGGCTGCTTTAGAACCAAAACCAAAAGAATTGGCCGTCCCAATATAAACCAGTCTTTTAACCTGGGCATGTTTAGCCGCGCTTAAGATATTCTTGGTGCCATCTACGTTGACCCGTCGAACCATCTCGGATCGATTGGGCCAGATGTTGGTATTGGCAGCAGTATGAATAATAGCGTCACAACCTTCTGCGGCCGTCAGTAAATCTTCTACTTTAAGAATATTTCCAAAAACCTTTTCAATCTCTAGTCCGCTCAGCGTCTTGGCAGGACTATTGGGTAGTAAGAAAGCACGAACCTGATGGCCTCGTTGCAGCAATTCTCTCACGGTGTTGGTGCCAAGCATTCCATCTGCTCCGGTTACTAATATTCTCATAGAGTTTTTATTTCGAGTTGCTCATAAATTTTCTTTAATTCCGGATTTATTCAATCAAACGCTCCTTCGTCGCTTTTTTCTTTCATAAAGTCCGGAAGGAAAATTTAACGCGCCTCTCAACGGGAATTTTAAAGTAAAAAACCGCAATTAGGACTGCGGTTAATTTGGTGGTGCAAATTTACGAAAATGTAGGGGCGAATTGCAACTCGCCTCTACATTTTCGCAATTCGCCTCTACATACTTCGCAAAAACTTCCGAAACCGCAACATATACTTGTACTCATTCTTTCCGTAGAGAAAACCCATTTCTTCCAGCCACTCATTATTGAAAATTTTACCCAGATACTTGGTTCCGTGATCGGGAAAAAGTGCAACGACGTAGTCATCCGCGGTCAGTTTTTCTTTTATTTTAAAAACACCCTGCATAGACGCACCGCTCGAATATCCGACGAAGAGACCTTCTCTTTTGGCCAACTGACGTGCCCGAAAAGCACTGGTTTTATCATCTGCTTTTACAAAATAATCGATCACGCTAAAGTCTACATTATCGGGAATAATATTTTTACCCACCGCCTCGAGTTTGTATGGATAAATTTCTTTTTCGTCAAACTCACCCGTTTCGTGGTATTTTTTTAGTACCGAGCCATAAGCATCTACTCCGATAACTTTAATGTTTGGATTTTGTTCTTTTAAATATTTTCCAGTGCCACAAAGTGAACCACCAGTCCCACAAGGCGCGACGTAATGCGTGATTTTTCCTTCTGTTTGTTTCCAGATTTCCGGGCCCGTAGTCGCGTAATGTGCCAGGGCATTGGCTGTATTAAAATATTGATTGACGTAGAAAGAATTAGGGGTTTCGGCGTGCATTCTTTTGGCCTGGGAATAATAGGAAAGTGGATCGTCTGCCTTGACATTACTGGGGCAGACTTTTACTTCTGCTTTGAGGGCTTTGAGTGCGTTTAGTTTTTCACTGGAAATTTTATCGGGTACACACAAAATGCAACGATAACCTTTGATCACTGCAATCATCGCCAAGCTAAATCCGGTATTACCAGAAGTGGTTTCAATGATGGTACCACCGGTCCGTAAAAGGCCATCTCTTTCCGCTTGTTCTACCATAAAAAGTGCGATACGATCCTTCGCGGAATGTCCTGGATTAAAAGATTCAATCTTGGCATAAACCGTGGCGGGAATATCTTTTAAGACCTTATTTATTCTGACGATGGGCGTATTGCCAATGGTTTCTAATATGTTATTGTAGCGCATATTTTAGTAAGTTAGTTTTTCAAAATAGGAACAATAAGAGCTTCTTACTGTTTCAAAGAGGAAAATACAACAAAAATGAATCTTTTTGTAATAGATAAGGTAATTATGGTGTAATTTTCTGCAGAATATTAATTATCATTGTCATTGCTCTTTGTCATATGACTCAAGGCTATTACTAACTAAACCAAATCCAATTATGGGCAAAGGTAAAAGCGTCTTAAAGGCAAGATTAATTCTCGAAAGAGAAGATGGAATGATTTTATTGTTAAAACAAACCACCCAAAATGGTGGTAAATATACAATGGTAGGGGGATTTGTGGAACGTAAAGAATTTGCCAAGGCTGGACTTATCCGGGAAAGTCTGGAAGAAACTGGAATTGACCTCCGAGAAAAAAATCTGGAACTCGTCCATTGCGTACATAAAAAAAGATCAAAGGATTCCAGAATTATTCTCTACTTCAAAGCTTCAAAATGGAAAGGAGAGGCCATTTCCCGGGAACCACATAAATTTAAAAAAGTAGCCTGGTTTCCAATTGATGATTTACCAAAAAGTGTCTCCAGCACCGTTCGGCACGTACTCACCAAATACCGTAAAAAGGTGAGTTATTCAGAATATATGGGGTGAAATGCTTAAACTGATCAATCCGAATAATTGCTCTTTTTTCTAAAAAAATCAAAAAAAACCGTCTCGACTTAAAGCCAAGACGGTTTTTTTATTGTACAATGAAGTTGTAAAAAATTACTCTTCGTTGTTACTTACTAATTTAGCACTTACCGCTTTTTTATCTTTAGCACAACAAGCAGCGCTTTTCTTAGTACAAGCTTTCTTGGCAGTAGTTACCTTATTTACTTTAGTCGCCTTTACAGCGGTAGTCTTGGAGCATGGCTTAGAACAAGCCGCCTTAGACTTAGAACAAGCTGGCTTAGTCGCAGAAGAAGTGTTTACTGCTTTCGCTGCTGTTTCTCCTTGCATATCACTAGGTGAAACATTAACAAATTTCTTTGACTCAGAACAGTACTTTACATCTGTAAAGCTTACATTACCAGATGCTGCACATACATTCTTTTGAACGTAGCTCACTGATCCGCTCTTAGAACAAACGCGCGCCTCTATATTGTCACTCTGTGCAGCCAATACAGCCGCTGGGTTATTAGCATCTACGCTGGCAGTTTTGTTCATGCTGCAACTGGCTTTCTTGGTCATGCTACAAGCTTTCTTCTGTGCGTTGGCCGAGAAAGTGAAAAGACCTAAAACTGCGAATAATAGAAAGAATTTTTTCATTTTAATTATAATTTTATGTTTAAATAATTAGTAATCATATAGATATGTCAAATATACAAAATAAGTACCACTCTTAAAAGCCTTTTAGAAAGAATATTACCGAAAAGTAACCCTAAATACGCTACTGTTTTACTACTCGCTTTGCAATCTGTCCGCTATCCGTTGTGACTTGTAGTATATAACTTCCTGACGGAGAATCACTTAGGTCAAAAATTGACTCCGTAGTATCCGGGGCTATGATCAGACGCTTTTGTCCAATCAACTGACCCAGTCCATCGTATATTTTAACGGTCGTTTCAATGGTTATAGTACCCGTGTATTTAAGGTTTAGACGTCCGTCGGACGGATTGGGTAACACCAAAAATTCGGTAGATAATGTTAATAAATCATCCGAATTTACTAAATCCCGTTCTCCGATTGCATACCAGACACCCCAGGTTGCATTTTCTACCAAAATAAAAGCATTGTCACCTATACCAGTGGTCTTATCTGCACTTACTTCCCGGAAAGCCAAAATTTCTGAACCATTATTGGTGATACTAAACATCACAAAATCATCATCTACCGAATAACTTGGATACCCCGGCTTATTTCCTTCAAAAATAATCCCTTGTTCTCCAGTCTGAATATTTACACCATAGACCGAATAATTCGTCCCTGATAAGCCCGCTTCGACGTAGTCAAACGCAATCACGTAAGGAGAGTTTTTGGCAAAAGTAGGATTACCAACACTCACTTGTTCTCCCAGATTATTAAAAATCTTATTGATCTGAGGATTGGTATTATTTGCAAAACCATTCGAGTCATTATCCCAAACTTTCAGCAATCCAATATCCCAGTATTCTATATCTTCACCAAACGAACTTGGAATTAAGTTAAAGGCATCGTACAAAAGAAATTCTCCGGTAATATCAAATTCCAGCGCATCGGCGTACAATACATCTCCCGTACTCAATCCATCGGCGGTCGTTGGATTAGACAACGGAAACCACTGTCCTTCCTCAGATATAAAGTCATAAACTAAAATCTCATTGTCGTATTCATTCTGACTAAGATCACCGAACAGGGCAGCTACCTTAGTTCCGTCCTTGCTGACCACAATATTTCGCCAGGAACTGGTACTGTTTAAATTAAAATTACCAGTTACCTGCGGACTTCCAGCACTCCAGTCCAGCTCAAGTAACCTAATCGATCCGTCTGAGTGGACATACACCAACTCCGTTCCGTCGTCACTGATGTTCGGTCGGCTGATGTGATTATCTTCCGTAAAAGCACCCAGGAGCGTCAAATCCGGTATAGTAGCGGAAGTATTGGCGGAAGTATTAATATTGGACAAATTATCGTCGGACCATAAAACAAAATCATCACCGGGATTGGCTTCGACATCAATCTGGTAATCGCCACCTGAACCTCCGGCAATGCCTACGGCATCGAATGCGGCTGCGGCCGCTGCTACTTCACTACTGCCATTACCATGCAGATCTATTGCCGCCTGAATGACGGCAATTCGTAAATCCACAAATTGAGAGGACATCACCAGATAGTCATTAAGGGCTTTATAAAAAATTTGTTCTGCTTTTGCTTTTCCAATTCCATTTGAAGTGGCAAACAAATAATAAGCATGATTCGGAATTCCACTGTTGATGTGAACGCCACCGTTATCCTCTGAACCTGTATACCGTTCGTTATAATGTGCGGGTTGCCAATAAAAATTATTGGAATTGCCCCCATTATTTGGGTTGGCCATATCGCGCATGGTACCCGTTGGGAATACTGCCGGATTCGCTACTTCTTCCCCAATCTGCCAATCTTCCCGGTCGATCATCGCGCCAAAAATATCCGCAAAGGATTCGTTGAGCGCACCTGCTTCTCCCTGATAAACGAGATTTGCCGTACTCTGTACAACCCCGTGAGCCATTTCGTGTCCGGCTACGTCCAGTGCTTTTGCGAGCGGCGCGTTAAACGCCTGATTTCCATTTCCGTAAAACATCGTCTCTCCGTTCCAAAAAGCGTTGTCCATATCATTGCCATCTTCGTCAGAAACATTGATAACAGAAAAAACATTTTCTCCTTGGTTTTTAATAGAATTTCTCCCAAAAACCGTTCGGAAATATTCGTAAGCAATTCCAGCGTTATAATGAGCGGATACCTCATTACGAGTCCATGAATTATTGTTACCATGATTTACAATACTAATACTGGATCCTTGTCCGGGATAAGTATTGTTGGCATCGAAAGTTCCAATGATTCCTACGCCACCCTGTGGCAAATTGGATTGAGATGCGTTGTACATATTACGACTAGCATCAATCATCAGCCGGGTATTGCCGTCTCTCCATACAGAGAATTGACGAGAAATATTGCTTAAGTCGTTGGCCGTTGCCGTTTCTTCGGAAAATACTATTTCGTTTGGTATTGATATTGGTTTATCTGAAATAATAGTGTTTTTAGCTTCGCAACTGTGATGTTCGTGGTCTTCATGCCAGCCAAATAGCTGACATATGTTTTTATGATGAAAAATAATTTCACCCGTATTGGCATCTACAAAGTATTCCCAGCGGTTGGTGATGTTGGGAATGATTTCAACGTGCCAGACCAGCCGGGGATTTTCCAGATTGTTTTCCGGATGATAAATCATCAAGGTTGATTTAAGCGGTTCTCCATCGACAAATTTGAGGGCTTCGGGAGATAATTCCAATAAGGTAGTTTCATTGGTGATGGCAGTAGTTACGGTTTGTTCCGCTTGTGTTTGCGAGACATTTTGCTGCCGGATATCCAATTGCGGGGTAGGAAAATAACGACCATTGAACAATTGTATTTCGTTGGTTTTAGTGTGCAGCATAATTTCGCTACCGTATATTTTTATGCCTTCGAATGTTTGTTGCATCCGAATATGCAATTGCCCTTGCTGGTCAGTTCGGACGTTGGTAACATTAAATTCACTTTCCGGTTGATCAACATTGATAAGCTGCTGAACTGCTTGCAGGTAAGCAAATGCTTTTTCCTCCGGACTGTTTTTGGTGCGATCCATGTTTGCTGGAACTCCTTTGATCCAGATGGGTTGATCCGTTTTAGGATCGCGATAAATTTCCAGATTTTCCGATTTGTTTAGCGAAATTTGGGATAAGGTAGCGTAGGGTGCTCCCGCCGTAGTATTAGAATTAGGGACTGGATTTATTCCATCCGCATTGATCTGTATCGCTGATTTGTCGATAACAGCGGGGCGTTCCATTTCTGCTGGTGGGGTCGTTTTAAATTGACTGAAAGCAGGCAGTGCCAATAAAGTTAATAGCAGTAGCGTAATCGTGTTTTTCATAAAAAATTATTTGGAAGCAGGAATTAGTGATTGAAGATTTCCGTAAAAGATTTTAAGATTAGGATATTGGTCCGGATACTGATTACCGGGCCAGATGATTTTATGCTCGGAATCCAGATGGTGAAAATGGATAAAGTTATACATATTTCCGGGTTGGTTATATTGTAAACTTCCGATATTTAAAAATTTATAGTTTTCGAATAATTGGGTGGTTTTGTTTTTGTCAACGGTCGTAACGATTTCAAAACTATCTACCTGATTCATTTTTTTTAATAATTGTCCGTTGTCCAAAAATACATATTCGGTGACCATACCACTAAATCCCCCTCCGCGGCCAAAGTTAATCCGTGCATCAGGATATTCCGTTGGATTGGTGTAGCGGGTGGTGCTGCAAGCCATAAATAGAAACAGCAGTAACAAGAAAAAGATGGGGAGAAATCGCATAGTGATTATATTAGGTGAATACTATTTAGACGAAATTAAGACCTTCCAAAGTCTCAAACAAATGTTAAAGTTGGTCACTTTTGCCCGTTGATTTCTCTATTAATGTGATTTCGCGATCAAGTGAAGCCAACCAGCCAATAGTTAACAGGGCAACCAGCCTAAAAAAAAGTTTATTTTTGACCCATATGAAAGTACTGATCATTCGGTTTAGCTCCATTGGAGATATCGTGCTGACGACTCCGATCATTCGGGCGGTAGCGCTGCAAACGAATTTTGAAGTACATTTTTTGACCAAAGCCCGTTTTGCTTCCGTTCTTCACCATAATCCTCATATCAGTAAAGTTTACACTATTGAAAATAAAATAAACGAGGTACTTACATATTTAAAAAAAGAAAAATATTCGTACCTAATTGACCTCCATAAAAATCTACGTAGTTTTCGATTACGTCGGACGCTTGGGGTGCCCGCCTATGATTTTCCTAAAAATAATCTGGAAAAATGGTTATTGGTCAATTTTAAGGTCAATAAACTTCCAAATAGTCATATAGTAGACCGTTATTTTCAGGCTGTTACCTCCTTAGGTGTTAAAAAAGACGAAAAAGGGCTTGATTATTTTCTTGGACCGGAGAATCAGGTCGACATTCCTGGCTTACCTAAAGAAGAAGGTTATTTGGTTTTTGTGCTGGGAGCAGCCCATTTTACCAAGCAAATTCCTCTGACACTCTTCAAAAAAATTATTTCAGAAATAAAACAACCTATATTATTAGTAGGGGGGAGCGATCAGCGGGAGACTGGTGAAAATCTTGTCCAATTATTTCCTAGGCAAGTAATAAATTATGCTGGAAAATTGACCATTGGACAGTCTGCCTACTTATTGTCGAAAGCCCGGGCCGTCCTGACGCCCGATACGGGAATGATGCACATTGCCGCTGCTTTTTCACGCCCCACGGTGGTCATCTGGGGAAATACCACGCCTGTTTTAGGCATGTATCCTTATAAAACCGACCACGAAAATCTCGAAGTAACCGATCTTTCGTGCCGTCCTTGTGATAAAATTGGAAAAAAGCGGTGTCCCAAAGGGCATTTTAAATGTATGAATCACCAATCCGTAACGGAGATTCTGGTTGCTTTAAATAAAAAAATGCAACGTGATTTGCCAAATTAACGTATAATTCAAATAAGGACTTCAATTTATCCAGATTTGTCGCTTTTTAGAGAAAAATCCAAAAAAAGAACGCAACTCAAAAGGGTTTAACACTAAATAGATTAGAGATAAATGAAATTTTAAATAAAAATCATATCTTTCGACTTTAAACGAAAAATTTTTAAATACTGATCTTCATTGCGAAAATTACCATGTTTATGAAAATTATAAAATTTACACTACTTTTTTTATTGTCAGGCCTTTTTACGCAGCTTTCTGCCCAGGATATTCATTGGTCTTTATATAATATGTCCCCACTTACCCTTAATCCGGCTTTGACCGGGTCATATCTCGGAACCGCCAGAATTGGCGGTATTTACCGGGATCAGGCTTTTAAGGTCTCAGGTGCTACTGGCTACACCACTCCTTCTTTTTATATTGATGCACCCATTGTGGCCATTGGTAAAAGAGACTGGATCGGAATCGGAGGTATGTTTTACGCGGATGAAGCAGGTTCTGCTTCGTTGACCAATCAAGGCGCTTACGCTTCGATTGCTTATCATAAAGCATTAGATAAAAAAGGAAATACTTTACTTTCTTTTGGTCTGCAAGGAGGACTCTTAAGCAGAGATATTGACGTTAACGAGCTACGCTTCGGCGATGAAGTCCTGGGAGAATTACAATCGGGTACTTTTACGCAAACTCCGGAAAACCGTTCTAACCTGGGAGGAAGTAGTGCGTTTGATCTGAATGCAGGAGTCATGCTGACCGCGCGGCTAAATAAACTGACGGATTTAAATATCGGATTATCTTTTTACCATATTTTATCTCCTAATTATGCGTTGGATAATTCTCAAACCATTAATACGCCAAAGGGCGCCAGAGATTTACCCTTAGCTTTTAAATTACACGGTCAATTTAATTTCAGTCTAAGCGATAAATGGTTGCTATCTCCTACCTTTTTATATAACCAAGCCTATGCTTCCAATGAATTGCAGGTACAGGCGATGGTTGGTTACAAGCTAAACGACAAAGATCCAATGATTATTAAACTCGGACCTGGTTATCGTTTAGGAGATGCCGTGGAAGTTTTGCTGGGTGTTGATTATAAGTCTTTCCGATTTGGGGCAAGTTATGATCTGACCGTTTCTGATCTTTCTGATATTAACAATGGACAAGGAGCATTTGAATTTGCCTTAAGTTATATTATTAAAATATTTAAAGCCCCGACTGTTAAGCCCGTCGTTATTTGCCCACGTTTATAATCACGTAATAACCAACGGAAAATTCTTAACCATAACGGACAAAAAAATAAAAGATGAAATATATATTTTTAAGCTTTTTATGTTTTGCATTTCTTTCTCAAGTAGAAGCACAACCGCTGCGTGGTCAAACTACCGCGAAGCAAAAACTGGAAACTGCCGAAGCGCAGCTGGCTAAAAAAGATTATTACCAGGCCCTCGAATGGTACGAAAAATATTATAAAGAGGAGCGCGATCTCGCCGTAGCTAAGCAGATTGCAGATCTAAATTTTATGTTACGGGATTACGAAAAAGCCGCCCGTTACTACAAGCGGGTAGTGGAAAGAAAATCCCGTAAGAAACCCAATCCTTTTCTTCCTGAAATACGCTACGTATATGGTCGTACCCTCAAGATGACGGGCAATTATCCCGATGCGATCGAAGAACTCAGATTGTATATCAGTGAGTCCGAAGATCCCGTCAATATTGCTCGTGCTAAGCGGGAAATAGAAGGCGCTCAACTCGCACAATCCATGCAGCCGGATATGGAAGTCAGCCTGATGAACGCTGGTAAAAAAGTAAACACCAAGTCGTCTGAATATTCTCCACTATTGGCCTCTAAAGACGAAATGTATTTTACCGCCATGCGGGAAAATAAAATTAAAGAATTGGGTAGCCGAGATAACGATTATCATTCTAAATTATTTCTTTCTAGAAGGGGAGAAGAAGGTTGGGAAGAGGCCATGGAAGCGGGTGGTGTAAATATCAACCGCGAAGGTTACCATACTGGGAATATTTCTTTTAGCCGTGATGGTCAACGCATGTACTTTACCCGCGCCACACTAGAAGGAAATGTTTTAAGTGAAAGTAAATTATATTATAGTGATAAAGGCGACGAAGGCTGGGCACCAGCTAATGAAGTACCCGGTATTAACGGAGACTATATTATTCGTCAACCCGCTGCCGGTGAATTATTCGGTAACGAAGTGATCTACTTTGTTTCCGATATGGATGGTGGCTACGGTGGTTATGATATTTATTACGCAACTCGACAAGGAGACGGATTTGCTACTCCCGTAAATCTTGGCGATGTGATCAATACGGATATGGACGAAGAGTCGCCTTATTTTGTAGATGGAAATTTATACTTTAGTTCTGAAGGTCATCCGGGAATTGGTGGATTTGATATTTTTAAATCTGAGTGGAATGGTAGTGTTTGGAGTGCGCCAATGAATATGGGAAAACCCTACAATTCAATGGTGGATGATTTATATTATTCAATTGATAAAGATGGCTATAGTGGAACCTTGGTTTCTAACCGGGAAGGGGGTAAATCCTTGAAAGGTAAAACCTGTTGTACCGATATTTGGGAATTGTCAAAAGAAGAAGTCGTACTGGATTTGCAAGCACTTACTTTTGCGGATGGTAAGCCGCTCAATGGTGCGAGTGTGCAATTGGTAGAAATGACCAACAATACCATGGGCATGACCAACGATAAAACGAACGATGCTTCGCACATTTTTGGATTTCCACTAAAGTCAGAAATGGCTTATATGGTGATTGGTTCTAAAGAAGGTTTTATCTCCGATACTTTACAGTTTAATACCGTTGGAATTACGACGACGACGAGCTTTGAGCAAAAACTATCCCTAACATTTATCCCTCCACCACCACCAGAGCCAGAAGAGCCGATTTACGAAGAATACACAGCCAATGAGCCAATCGAGTTAGGTAACATTTTCTACGATTTTGATGATGATAAAATTCTTAGCGAAGCAGAAGCAGATCTGTCTTATCTAGCGGAGTTAATGAATAAATATCCGGATATGGTCATTGAATTATCTTCCCATACGGATAGTCAGGGACTTTCGGGCTATAACAAGAAATTATCTCAGCGTCGTGCTACTTCCGCCAAAAACTGGCTCGTACAACGAGGCATCGCAGCTGATCGAATTCAGGATGTTGGATACGGAGAAACACAAATTCGTAACCAGTGTACCAACGGTGTTAAATGTGAAGACGATGAGCACCGTTACAACCGTCGGACAGAGTTTAAGATTGTAGCCGGACCTACTTCTATTCAAATTGAAAAAAAGCGATTAAAGAAAAACTAGATTTTTCTTAGATTTTGCAGAACAACGGGAAAGATTTTGTCGTTGTTAATCAGGAGAAGTTTCTTTCGGAGCTTCTCCTGATACGTTTAGATTTTGTCCAGATTTTCTCAATTTCGTGAATCATGAAAACCTGGATAAACGCTTAGGAAAATGCTAAAAAAAAAGCTATGAAATTTTTTGCTAACAACTTATCATTCTTGCTCGCTGCCAGTTTGGTGCTTTTAACGATTAATGCCTGCACCGGACAGAAAAAAGCAGTTAAGGATATCAACATCGATCCTTACATGACTTTCGAACAGCAACGGGTAGATTTTGGGAATGTGAAAGCAGGGGAGCGTCCGGAGTTTATTTATAAATTTAAAAATACCGGATCAGAGCCCATTAAAATCGAATTGATATCAGGCTGCGACTGTACTCAATTTGTCGACACTCCGGAGGGGAAAACTTTTTTACCCGGAGAAGAGGGAAGCTTTAAAATCATCTTTAAAAGTGATACGGAAGAAGAACGGGGAAAACTGGAAAAAACAATTGATATCTTACTCGAAAATACAGATCCCAAAACGGGGTATCAAATTATCAAAGAAGTTTTTTACGAACTGATGCTAATGGATTAGTCCAGTCCTTACATAATAAACCTTAATGGAAGAGATTTCTGTCTTTAACCAAATACTGGCGTCCGCGCTGGGAATGGGCTGGCTACAATGGCTGGCCTTTATTTTTGGGATCCTCTACGTTATCCTCGCAGCTCAGGAAAACGTCTGGTGCTGGCCCGTGGGTCTGGTTGGCGTAGTCATCGCTTTTTTTGTGTACGCTGATCCGGAAATCAGATTATACAGCGATGCGATCTTGCAAATCTTCTATGCAGTTATGTCTCTCTATGGTTGGTGGACCTGGACGCGGAGTACCCATCAGGGAAAGAAACCGCTAGATAGTCCGGAGGAGGTTGTAATGCTGGAAATTCATACATGGCCAATAAAACAACACTTTATTTTTTTTGTGGTCGGATTGGTGCTGGCTGCGGCGTGGGGAAGGATTTGGTTAGAATTTGGAGCAGCTTTGCCTTATATCGATGCGGCAACCACTATCTTCTCACTTATTGCTACTTATATGGTCACCCAAAAGGTTTTGGAAAACTGGCTCTACTGGATCGTGATTGACGTAGTTTGCATTTTTGTTTACCTCCACCGGGAACTTTATCTCTTCTCCATCATGTTCCTGGTCTACACCATCGTGGCAGTCGTTGGTTATCTCAACTGGCGAAGAGATTATTACGAGGCAATCGCTTAAATAAAAAGAACCCTGGGTTACCGAAGTAAAACCAGGGCTCTGACATCCACTCTCTCATATAAATACAAAAATCTTAAATCAATTTAGGGCGAAATTTTGCCGGTCAACATTAATGCACAAGCATAAATTCACAAACTTTACTAAAGCATGAGCGCTGTTTTAGTAAAGTTTTCTTTAATTTTCTTTATATAATTAGGAAACGAGTAAACTTGAAGTGTCTTAAATACTTTTTCGTTAAATGGGGTCTCCTGTATTGTTGCCTTTTCTGGC
The DNA here is from genome assembly GCA_938015415.1 of uncultured Saprospiraceae bacterium. Classification (GTDB taxonomy): domain Bacteria; phylum Bacteroidota; class Bacteroidia; order Chitinophagales; family Saprospiraceae; genus JALZUU01. Next base: position 25,896 of record CALLPK010000092.1, on the reverse strand, counting down.
TGACAATATAATTTAATTTTCTTATTATTTTCAATTTTTATATGTAAATATAGATCATAACAATAAAAATTGTTGACCAACGTCCATATTGAGTACACATTTGACTTTCAGATAACCCCCTATTAGATCAGGAACAAAAGGTAAATCCACCAATTTGGACCTTGCGTCGACTAATTTTAGCGGTAAGTATGCTGTTGGGAATATTATTTACGGGGTTTCAATTTGGTGAAGAGAAAAAGCAGATTGCTACGTGGGAATACCTCTGGACGAATCTTGACAGATTTACCAAAACCCAAAAAGACTACGGAGTCCTGAAATTAAGACACTCCAATCAGCTTATTTATATCAAACCTTCCGCTGGCCCTTTTCAGGGAGCACACGATTCACGAATCTGTTGGCAGGGTAGTGGATTTTTATTTAAAAAAATTAAAAAGCAAACAATTGAAGGCTTTACCGTTTATAGTGGCGAGATAAACCGGGATGAACTCACACTACAGACCGTTTGGTGGTACGACAACGGAAGTATTCAGACGACCGAAGAGTGGGAGTGACGCTGGCGATCGCTGCTCCCCTGTGAAGAATACTATTTAATTAATATTACCGTACTTGATCAAGAGACCGATGCATTGCAGAAACTTATTACCAAATTCAGGCACACTGGACATGCTCCCAAACCATATTCTTGTCCCCTGTAATTCCTCTTTTCAGACTAGTAAAAACGGAGATTAATTAGCTGGAAGCTGAAAACGGGAAAAACTATTTTATTAAACACTTGTTTAGAATTGATCTAAATAGTGTTGACACTTCAAATACCCGAACTACAACGCTGTAATATCGTAAATCCTTTATATCTTTGCATAAATTTTTTGGAATCTAAGGTAACTGCATATTGTATCTATCGTATAATGATAGTACTCTAATTTACTATTAGATGACCATTTTTTATACACTAAAAATTGCCAATTTTGAAAAACGGAATAAGCAAACTCGCATTCCTGCTCTTTTTTACCACCCTTTCATTTCAAGCTAATGCCCAAACTGCGGGAGAAGGATCAACCTATCTCTACACCGCACTGATTGCCGTAGTCGCTATTTTGATACTTGGCGTGGTACTTCAGGTCGCAGATAGTTTAATGCGCATCGAAGCTAAAAATATGGGAGTGGAGCAGGACAACACCAATTTCTCATTGATCCCTTCCTGGTCGGATGTTTTTAAACCCAAAACACCTGAATTCGCTCAGAATAGCCGGGTGGTTAATCTTCAGGAAGGGCATGACATCAAGCTTGAAGGTAGTGCAAAAAAAGAATTTCTTGCGATTTCTCCCACTACTTTTGCCGTCAAACCAACTGATTTTGTGGGGATGTCTCCTATTCCAAAAGTAGAAGTGGAACCCGGTGCAGAAGTGAAAGCGGGAGATGTTTTGTTTTTTGATAAAAAAAGACCGGAGGTTAAATATGTTGCTCCAGTAAGTGGGGAAGTGATAGCCGTAAATCGAGGTGAAAAACGGTCTATTGCGGAAGTCGTCATTCTGGCAGATAAAGACCAAAATAGTTTTCGAAGCTATAATTTACCAGATATTAATACCTCCCGTGAGGAACTGGTTGCGTTTTTATTGGAAAGTGGCGTATGGCCGATGATTCGCCAACGTCCTTACAATGTAGTAGCAGATCCACTGGATATTCCAAAAGCGATTTTTATTTCTACTTTCGATAGTGCACCAAATGCACCGGACCTGAATTTTGTGGTAGCGGGCAAAGAAGCAGCTTTCCAGAAAGGATTGGATGTGATCGGTAAATTAACCGAAGGAGCGGTACACCTGGGACTCGACGCGCGCGGAGAAGTAGCCCCTTCGACCGTGTTTACAATGGCTACCGGGGTAGAAAAAACGTATTATAACGGACCGCACCCTTCTGGTAACGTAGGTATTCAGATTCATCACACCAATCCAATTTCGGCTAACGAGCGGGTTTGGACATTGGGTGTACAAGAGGTAATAACTATTGGTCGATTATTTCTCGAAGGACGTTATGATGCCGAACGAATCATCGCCGTAACTGGTGCTGAACTAGAGCATACCGGTTATGTGAAAACATATCTTGGCGCCAATCTGGAAAATATGGTCAAAGGCAACCTTAAAAACGATCACGTGAGAGTGGTTTCCGGAGATGTACTTACTGGTGATGCACTTCCAGTAAATGGTCACCTTGGATTTTTCGATGATCAGGTAACCGTACTGGAAGAAGGTGACGAATACGAAATGTTTGGCTGGTTGTTACCACTATCACCTCGACCAACTATTTCTAAAACGTACCCTAATTTCTTATTCCCTAATTATAAATTTACACCCAATACGAACACACACGGTGAAAAGAGAGCATTTGTAGTGACGGGACAATATGAGAAAGTATTACCAATGGATCTTTATCCGCAACAGCTGATGAAAGCTATCCTGGTCAACGATTACGAACGCATGGAAGGATTAGGCATCTACGAATTGAGTGAAGAAGATGTAGCGCTTTGTGAATTTGTCTGTACTTCTAAGCAGCCAGTCCAAAAGATTCTACGTCAGGGACTGGATATGATGCGGGAGCAAGGATAATTAAAATTAAAAATTATTTTTCGTTAATAACGACTATAAATATTGAATATGGGTTTATTAGATTTTGTCAAGAAAGTTGAGCCGGATAAGAAAAAAAGTCCATTCTTACACACGCTGTATGATGGGTTCTTTACTTTTTTATATACTCCGGATCACGTCACCAAAAGTGGAACACACATCAAGGATGGAATGGATCTGAAGCGAACCATGGTAATGGTGGTAATTGCGATGCAGTTCTGTTATGCTTTTGGCTCTTATAATATTGGCCACCAGCACTTTGTGGCATTGGGACAACACGTTGGTTTTATTGAGGGATTTCACTTGAAATTAGCTTATGGTTTGATGCAGATTATTCCAATTTTTATTGTCACGCACATTGTGGGACTCGGAATTGAATTTTATTATGCGGCTAAAAAAGGCCACGGAATCGAAGAAGGATTTCTCGTTTCTGGCGCCTTGATTCCTTTGATCATGCCACCGGATATTTCCCTTTGGATTTTGGCACTGGCAGTATTTTTTGCCGTAGTAATCGGTAAAGAAGCCTTTGGTGGTACGGGAATGAATATCTTAAACGTAGCCTTACTGGCCCGTGTATTTATCTTTTTCGCTTATCCAACCACCATTTCTGGTGATGAAGTTTGGGTAGCTGGCTTGGTGAAAGATGCGGATGGTCTGTGGACGGCTAGTTATAACTGGTTTCATACCGGATTTTTTAATGGAATATTTGAATGGGCAGGATGGGATACCTTCCAGCCCGGCGTAGCAATGGCCGATGGTTATACCGCTGCGACCCCGTTAAGTCTGGCTTTCCAGGGTGGCTGGGAAAATGTAACTTCTGTTTACTCGCCTGCACAAATGTGGTGGGGAGCAATTCCTGGTTCCATCGGGGAAAGCTGTAAGCCACTGATCATCATTGGTGCGATTATTTTGTTGGCTACCGGAATCGGCAGTTGGAGAATAATGCTGAGCGTTGTGATTGGTGCGGCATTTACGGGTTGGTTGATGAATATGTGGGGAGCGATTCCGTTTATGGATGTTCCGTGGTATTACCAGTTTTCTATGGGATCTTTATTATTTGCCCTGGTATTTATGGCCACCGATCCGGTAACGGCTACTTCTACCAATACCGGTAAATTGATGTATGGTTTTGGTATCGGAATGATCGGAATGATCGTACGAGTATTAAACCCTGCTTATCCGGAAGGCTGGATGCTGGCGATTTTGTTTATGAACGTCTTCGCACCGCTGATCGACCATTATGTACTGGAAGCAAATGTTAAACGTCGTCTCAAGAGAACGACGGTTGTAAAACGCGTAGAAACAGAAAGTGCGGCGGCAACCAGCGCACACTAAATATTTGGCGAAAGCAATAAAATTATCATTAAAATAAATAAACGATGGATAGTACTAATAGTGTAATTCGATTCGTAGTAATAATGACCGCAGGAGTGGCTTTTTCATTAGCACTTTTATCTGTTTCGTGGGGAGGCCAAATCAAAGCCAACGAAGCCGTTTTTAACAAACGGGCCATCCTCGGGGCGGTAAGCAGTTACCTGTCCGAAGATCCTAAATTAATGTCGGACGGCAAAATAGAAGAAATTTTTGCTTCTAAAGTAGAGCAAATCGCACTGGATATGAGTGGTGCCGTTTTGGAGGAAGCAGATATCGTTGATGCGGGATATAAAGGTGGAAAACCTGAGAACATTGATCTGGCAAAGGAAAAGAAGAAACCAGAAGATCAGCGAATTTTTCCCTTATATGTTTTTAACAGTGAAAAAGGAAAAAGTTACATTCTTTCTGTTCGGGGTAACGGTCTCTGGGACGAAATCTGGGGGAATATTGCGCTGAAAGATGATCTGACGACCATCGCCGGTGCTACATTCGATCACAAAGGAGAAACGCCTGGTCTGGGGGCAGAAATTAAGGACAATCCTACTTTCCCTAGCCGATTTAAAGGCAAGAAAATTTTTAACGATTCGGGCGTTTATACTTCCGTAGAAGTTAAAAAAACGGGCGGTACAGCTAACAATCCTTATGCCGTAGATGGTATTTCCGGAGCAACCGTAACCGCAGATGGTGTAGAAGAAATGCTACAGAGAGGAATTAAATATTACTTGCCTTATCTCAACAAACTGGAAGGTGCACAAAAGACTAAAGGATAATATCTTTTAGATTTCTCAAAAAATTGATAAAACTTAATCTAGTATAAAATGGCTGAAACAACTGCAACAACGCCCGAAGTAACGGTAAAGGAGACAGAACCTTTATTCGGAAAAGCGGAAAAAAAATTACTGCTGGATCCATTAGGCGATACCAATCCAATTACAATTCAGGTACTCGGTATCTGTTCCGCCCTGGCGGTTACCTCTTTGGTCTATCCATCGGTGGTAATGGCTATCGCGGTTATCTTTGTATGTGGATTTTCCAGTTTATTTACTTCTTTAGTAAGAAATAAAATTCCCAAGCAAGTTCGGATGATCGTCCAGCTGGTGATTATCGCTACGCTGGTGACCATTGTTGAGCTTACGCTAAAACGATTTAACTATCCCATTTATAAGCAATTATCGGTATATATTGGTTTGATTATTACCAACTGTATCGTCATGGGACGGCTCGAAGCTTACGCCATGGCCAATCGTCCGTGGAGAGCTTTTGTGGATGGTCTTGGAAACGGAGTAGGCTACGGGGTTATTCTGATTATGGTCGCAGTGATCCGTGAAATTTTCGGAAAAGGAACCTTGTTTGCGGGTAGCCCAATTCAAATTAATATCATCGGAGCGAGTAACGACGAGGTAGGATACTTAATCAATACAGCTGCCGAAAGTGGAATCGGTTCATTATTCGCCGGCTATTATAACAATAACCTGATGGTACTACCCGCCGCGGCGATGTTTATCATCGGTATCTTTATCTGGATACAGCGATCATACCGTCCAACACTGGTTGACGTTTCGTAAAAAAGGGGACTGTCATCAAAAGTGTGTCAGCGCGAAAGCTTTCCTTTAGGAATGCAAGGTGCGGGATGCAAAATGACACACTTGATTGTATAGTCTCTGTAAAAAAAGCACATTGCTATTATAAAATAAAATATTCACCAGCCAGTGCGCAATACCATTGGCTCATAGTTTTAAAAAATGGAATTATTCAATATTTTTATCAAAGCTGCCTTTATCGAAAACCTCGTGTTGGCGTACTTTCTGGGAATGTGTTCGTACCTGGCCGTTTCTAAAACAGTTACTACGGCTTTCGGTCTGGGACTAGCCGTTATTTTCGTATTGGGTATCACAATGCCAATCAACTGGTTAATTAGTGAACTATTACTCAGTGAAAATGGGATATTCGGAATGGACCTCACGTTTTTACGATTCATACTATTTATTGCAGTAATCGCCTCGATGGTTCAGCTGGTAGAGATGATTGTAGAAAAAGTTTCTCCCGCACTCTATACTTCTTTAGGTATTTTCTTACCATTGATTACTGTAAACTGTGCGATCCTCGGTGGATCTTTATTCATGGTGGCCCGTGAGTATAACTTTACAGAATCTATCGCTTTTGGTTTAGGTGGAGGATTTGGCTGGTTCTTAGCCATCATCGCCATTGCCGCGATTCGGGAGAAAATCAGATATTCCAATGTACCACCAGCACTCCGTGGATTAGGTATGGCTTTTATCTTAACCGGACTGATGGGTATCGCCTTTATGTCTCTGATGGGAATTGATCCTTCGGCTTTAATGGCTGGAAAGTAATATCGGTGTAAAAGTTCTTTGGTCTCTTATTTGTTCCTTAGAATATTTAAACCGAAACGAAAAAACATTGTTAGTAAGTAGTTGAAATGTTAGATTAATCGAATTTCAAATCAACAGTTCAACAACTCAACGATTCAACAAAATTATACATATGATACTTTTATTTGATTTTGGATTGATCATCGCGGCCGTAGCCATCTTTACGTTGGTAATATTAGCCTTGTCCTTTATGTTGATCTACGCCCGTAAGCAGTTGATTCCACAGGGTGATGTAAAAATTATCGTAAATGGAGATACGGATAATCCCATGCTGGTAAAGCCAGGGGTAAACCTGTTGACTGCTTTATCTGAAAAAAATATCTTCTTACCTTCTGCCTGTGGCGGTGGAGGAACTTGTGCGATGTGCGAATGCCACATTGATGCGGGTGGAGGAGATGTGTTGCCTACGGAATTGAATCACCTTACGCGCAGAGAAGTAGCGGAGAATAAGCGATTGGCTTGTCAGGTGAAAGTTCGTTCTGATATGGATATCCGAATTCCAGAAGAAATTTTCGGAATTAAAAAATGGGATTGTCGAGTTAAGTCTAATGACGGAGTCGCAACTTTCATTAAAGAATTTGTGGTACAATTGCCAGAAGGAGAAACGCTTGATTTCGAATCGGGTGGATACGTACAAATTGATGTACCGAAGATTACCTGCTATTTCAAAGGAATGGATATCGAAGAGGAGTATCGGGAAGACTGGGATAAATTCAATATGTGGGATTTGGTAATGGTAAATGACGAACCACAGTTCCGTGCTTACTCAATGGCCAACCACCCCGCAGAAGGAAATATCGTGATGTTGAATATTCGGATCGCCACACCGCCCTGGGATCGTAAAACCAATGCTTTCTTACCGGTGAATCCGGGCGTTTGTTCGTCTTACGTATTTACCCGTAATCCTGGCGACCGGGTTACCATCTCTGGTCCTTACGGTGAGTTCTTTATCAAGCCAACCAAAAAGGAAATGGTATACATCGGTGGTGGAGCAGGAATGGCACCTTTACGGTCGCATATTTTCCACCTTTTCCATACGCTCAAAACCAAGGATCGTAAAGTTTCTTACTGGTATGGTGGACGTTCTTTAAGAGAATTGTTTTACACCGAGGATTTCCGTAATATCGAAAAGGAATACGATAATTTCCAGTACAATATCGCACTTTCTGACGCTATGGAATCGGATAACTGGGACGGATATACTGGATATATTCACCAGGTATTACTCGATAATTATTTAAAAGATCATCCGGAGCCGGAAGAAATCGAATATTACTTATGTGGACCTCCATTGATGTTATCCGCCGTTATGAAGATGCTGGATGATTTGGGTGTACCCGAAGAGAATATTGCGTTTGATGATTTTGGTAGCTAATACCTCCAGATTAATCAATCAAAGAAATGCCGAAGGATCGAAAGATGCTTCGGCATTTTTTTATAATAGATCAACATAAATATGTCAAGATATTAGGAAGCCAACTGACCAAAAGCAAAAACAAGTAATTCGTCACATCTTCAATTAATTTCACCCAATTTTAATAAATACATTACTCTGGGCAAACAGATCTGTCCATTTTATTAATCCAAACAGAGATACCAGATTTTTAGATTGAATCCGTATCTTTACCAGTAATAATTAATTAACATACTAACCATGAAACTTCACTTCAAACTACTCTGTTGCCTCTTCCTTTTGATCAATTTACTTTCCAGTTGCGCTACGCAAAAAAAGGCAACCGATAAAATGGCTGCGGCGGCATCTAATGGCAAAAAGAAAGACAAGGACAAAAAGAAAAAATACAGCGACGTCATTACCAAAGACGCCATTACCGATGAAGGTTTATTTACCGTTCATAAAGTAGATGATAAATATTATTTTGAACTTCCCGTTGATTTGCTCGACGAAGAAATACTGGTTGTGAGCCGAATATCCGGTCACGTAAAAGGATTAAATTTTGGCGGAGCGGGTATGAAATCGCGTCCACAGCAGGTCATCCGCTGGGAGCGGATAGATAACAAGATTTTGCTACGCTCGGTTAGTTATAATAGCACCGCTACGTTCGAAGAGCCGATTTATAAATCCTTACGGGAAAATAATTTTGAACCAGTGATCATGGCTTTTGAAGTAGAAGTAATGAACGACGACTCTTCTGCCGCCGTGATCAACGTAGACCCACTTTTCACCAAAGATGTCACTATGATCGGTGCCCTCTCTTCCCGGCAGCGAAAAAGTTTTGAAATTGGTGGACTGGACAATAAGCGTAGTTTAATCAGTGGTATCAAGAGCTTTCCGGAAAACGTAGAAGTACGCCATATTCTTACCTACAAAGGAAAAAAACTACCAGATAATCAACTCACCGGAACTCTTTCCATCGAGATGAATCAATCTTTTATCAAGCTTCCGGAAATTCCGATGCAGCCTCGGTACGCCGATTCTAGGGTAGGATATTTTGCAATCCAGCAAACGGATTACGGCAACGGAGATTTTAAAGCAAAAAACAAACGATTCATTACCCGTTGGAAACTGGAACCCAGGCCAGAAGATGCGGCGGCTTTCGCAGCCGGTAAATTGGTAGAGCCAGCGAAGCAGATTGTCTATTATGTAGATCCGGCGATGCCCGAAGTTTGGCGTCAATATATCAAACAGGGAATTGAAGACTGGCAACCCGCCTTCGAAAAAGCTGGTTTTAAAAATGCGATTATTGCCAAAGATCCGCCGACCAAAGAAGAAGATCCTGACTGGAGCCCAGAAGATGTTCGGTACTCCGTTATCCGATACATCACTACGGAAATTCAAAACGCACAAGGTCCGCACGTACACGATCCCCGCACGGGAGAGATTCTGGAAAGTGATATTCTTTGGTACCATAATATCATGAAATTATTAAGAAACTGGTATTTAACCCAGACTGCCGCCGCCGATCCCAAGGCTCGTAAAGTAGTTTTCGATCGGGAACTGATGGGCCAGTTGATTCGATTTGTAGCAGCACACGAAGTGGGGCATACCCTCGGACTACCACATAACATGGGGTCGAGCGTAGCGTATCCGGTGGATTCTTTGCGGTCTCCCACGTTTACCGCCACCCACGGAACGGCCCCATCCATAATGGACTATGCCCGTTTTAACCACATTGCACAGCCGGGCGATGGCGTCACCAATTTTTTTCCAAGAATAGGGGAGTACGACGAATGGTCGATCGTTTATGGATACAAACCCATTCCGGATGCTAATTCGGCGGAAGCTGAAAGACCCATTCTTAATAAATGGATCAAAGAAAAAGCAGATGATCCTACGATGCGTTTTGGTCGCCAAACCAGAGACCCCGCTGATCCTACGGCACAGACCGAAGACCTGGGGGATGATCCCGTAAAGTCGGCCACCTATGGAACGAATAATTTAAAATTGATGGTACCACAATTGGTTTCCTGGATGCAAGAAGAAGGAGAAGATTACGCAGAGTTGGAAGAAGTATATAGTTCCGTCTACGGTCAGTTGGGAAAATACCTTAGACACGTGGCCACCACGGTTGGAGGCGTTTATAATTATCAAAAAACAGCAGACGAAGAAGGTGTGATCTATACGCCTGTCGAAAAAACTAAACAGGCCGCAGCCATGAAGTATTTGAATGATAATATTTTTCAAACACCGAGATGGTTATTGGACAAGAATATTTTACAACGCATTGAATCCGATGGCGCCACCGAACGAATGCTCCGCTTACAATCCAGTGTATTGAATCGCCTATTGGTTCCAGATCGACTGAATCGACTGGTGGAAGCTACTGCTTTACAGAATAATGATACTTATACAATTATGGATTTGTTTAGTGATCTGAAGAAGGGAATCTGGAATAATGGCGCTGCGGACTTGTACCAGCGAAATTTACAAAGAGCTTTCGTAGATAAAATGGGAGAAGTCCTGTCCAGTAAAGATAACGAAGTGGATCAAACAGATATTCGTGCCGTAGCTTTTGGAACCCTTTCTGAAATAAAAAAGCTAGCGGATTCGCGCATCCTTAGTGGCGCCACTATTTCTAATTACCACTATCAGGATATCAGCAATCGAATCCAGCAGATTCTGGACGGAAAATACGAGGTACCCGATAAAGTAAGGTAATTGTTGGTATTAATTAGATTAGAAGTAAGAAATTACGTCTAATAATAATCCCAAACATTAGGTGATACTAGTGTTTGGGATTTTTTTATTAAAAATTTTGGAACATGAATTTACGCCTAATAACAGTTTTATAAGCTAAATTATTAGGTAAATACAGTACTTGATATTTATTTCTCATGTTTTGCCAAAAATCAGATGAGCCAATGTATTCAAGTTAATAGCCATATTTTGTGAGTGATACGATTTTGTATTAACCAACTTAATACTGATATTATGGATTTAAGGATACTTACAAAAACAAGAACTTTTCTGATGCTGCTACTCTTCTTCACGAGTGGAATGCTAACAGCACAAAAAGAAGCTATTTTACAGGCTAAAAAAGAAGTTATTGAAAAAAATATCAATGTAGCAAAAGTAATTATGAATGCGGATCGTGCCACACCGCACATCATTGAATTGAAAAATAATTCAACAGAGGTGGTGAAAAAAGAGGCCATTCCACAATTATTACAGGAAATACTCTCCCAGGATCAGGCTACTCAATTTAATCCTCGACCTACTCTAGAGTTGAAGGGAGGTGTTGAAGTAGATCGTTTTCAACAATTTTACAATGGTATAAAGGTTGAACATGGCCACTATAACGCCGTTCTCAAAGGAGGAAAAGCAGCATCTCTGATCGGAGAGTTTTACGAAGTAGGACAGGTTAATACCATTCCCAGCATTACTGCCGAAGCAGCTATTAACTTAGCTAAGAATTTCGTAGGAGCTGAAAAATATGCCTGGGAAGTAATTACGGAATCCTGGAGTGCATTGACTCCTCCCGCCATAGCGCAGGCTAAGCTGGATGCCCTCGCTGAGTACTATCCTCACGGTGAACTGGTACTGGTAGACGATTATGATACTCCTGAGATTGATCTGGATTTGGCTTACAAACTTAACGTGTATGCGACTGATCCAATTAGTCGTGCTTACATATATGTGAATGCGCATTCTGGTAAAATCATGCTCAAGAATCCGATTATAAAACATGCTACGGCCTCGGTTGTCACCCGTTATTCAGGTGTCAGAACAATTCAAACAACCCAGGTTTTGATTGCGGATAACGAACCCAATCCGGGAAAAGATGCTACCCTGATACCTGATTTATTATACAATAGTTCTACCAGCGGACCACACAACGTCGGAGAAACACATACCCACGTATTAATTGACAATTCTAGAGGAACTTCTATTGAAACCTACGATTTAAATGGAGTAGGAGGACTTCCGATCTCTGCTCCTGCTTATGGACAAGCACGATCTTTTACGGATATTGATAATAACTGGACTGGAGATTTTGATAATGACATTGCCGGAGAACACGTTCGTGGTGGGGCAACGGGAGAAGCGAATAATGATGATATTGCCTGGGATGCACACTGGGGAGCTGGCGAGGTATACGATTACTGGTTAAATGTTCACGGTCGTTTGAGTTATGATGGTAATAATGCACCTATCTATAGTTATGTTCATTCGGGAATAATGTATGACAATGCTTTTTGGAATGGATCGGTAATGACTTATGGCGATGGAGATAATTTCAAGCCACTGACTTCATTGGATGTATGTGGCCACGAAATTGGACACGCCGTTTGCTCCAATACTTCTGATCTGGTCTATGCCAGCGAGTCAGGTGCGATGAACGAAGGATTCAGTGATATATGGGGTGCTTGTCAGGAATTCTATAACCTACAAGCTGCCAGAAGTCCGAATGCAAAGCAAATGGCTGAATACGATCCATTTGGCATCGGTGAGCAAATTGATAAAACAGTGCCAGCGGTTGGTCTGCGTAGAATGGATAATCCAACGAGAACCGGAGATCCTGAGGAGTTTGGTGGTGCAAACTGGAGAGATCCCAATTGTACTCCAACCCTGGCAAACGACCAATGTGGCGTACATTCTAACAGTGGCGTCCTAAATAAATGGTTCTACTTATTAACCGTTGGTTCTACTACTGGTTCAGGACCAGATGCGATTTATGCAGGAACGGGTAGTAATGCCGATGATGGTACCAGAGATACTGCTGGTCCTTATCAAGTTACCGGTTTAGGGTTTTTAAAATCTGAACAAATTGCTTTCGGTACAGAAGTATTGCTTACGCCCAACGCAAAATTTGAGGAAGCTCGGGAAGCCAGTATTTTATTTGTAACAGGAAGGTATGGCCCTTGTAGTAACGAAATGATATCTACCGTCAATGCGTGGTATGCGGTCGGTGTAGGAGCAGAATGGAACGGTTGTAACCAACCTGCTGGATTTATTAATGCTACGGCTTTGGTAACCGAAGGTTCAACGGATAATACTTGTGATGCTTTTTCTACGGTGACTCCAACTATCTTCTTTCCTGGTAGTGGTTCTGCGACTATTACCGTTTCTGGTACGGCTACGGAAGGTATTGATTTTGAAGTGCCAAATACGACTATTTCTTCGTCAAATGGGGTAGTATCAATTCCCGTTAATATATTTGACGATGCGATTATTGAAGAAGACGAAACGATTATCCTGACAATTGCTGGTTTGGCCAATGCAACGCACACGATTACCCTACGGGATAATGATATCTCTCCGCGGTTGGTTGATGGTACCGTGACTCTGCTAGAACAGAACTTTGATAATTATGCATTACCGGCTACTATAGTTGACACAGAATGGGCGGTATTAAAATATCAAATTGCAGAACCTGCTGATTTGAATTGGTATTTCAATGCTCAGTTTGGTGCTTACATTGCTTTGGTTCAAGGAACTCCTAACTATGCAACGGCAGATGCTAACTCAGAATCTATCTTACGAAGCCCATTGATAGATGGTCGTGGATTGAAAAATATCCTGGTAGAAGCTGATATTAGGTATCAAGGAGAAAATGACGGTAGTGCCATATTTGATTATGCCACCTTAGTATATTCTTTTGATGGTGTAAATTTTGAAGAATATGGTCCTCAATATGCTGCCACAGCATTAACCACGGAAAGTATTCGTACCAATTTGGATTCTTCTTTTGATGGAAAACAATTTTATCTTGGATTTAAATGGTTTAATGATGTGCTGTTAAGTACTGCTTATAGTTTCAGTGTAAATGATGTACTCGTAACGGGTGCTGCCACGGAAGTAGCTACTACACTTAATGCTAGCGATGAAGAAAATCTGAGCCCTAACGCTACTGTTTATTTTTATTCCGCGGACAATGGTGAATTGATGGCGAAGATCGAAAACCTGAGTAGTCATGATTATGGTTGTACTACGGTATCGGTAGATCGTGCGGGTACCGATGCTAAAGAATACCAGGATGCCGGAACAGAATTCCATTTGGCGGATAAGACTTTTAGAGTTATTCCGGAAACCAATAACGCAGCCGGCGAATATAACATCACTTTATATTATACCAATACCGAAGTGACCGGATGGGAAATGGCTACTGGAAATACCTGGAACATAGATGCTGTGGTACACAAAACGGAAGAAAGTATAGACGAGGTTACTGATACTGATGCGCCAGTGTATAATGTTGTAGCAGCGGAAACAGCGGATGACCAGTTCCAGATCACGGGACACTTTACCACTGGCTTCTCCGGTTTTGGAGTAGGCGCAGTTCAGGCGAGTGCTTTACCAGTAGAGTTAATCCGGTTTACTGGTCGTGCTGAAAAGAATAATGCGATTCTTGATTGGAAAACTGCGACGGAACTTAATAACCAGGGATTCAATATTCAACGTCGAACGGAGACAGAACGTAATTTTACAACTATCGGTTGGGTAGATGGTGCAGGAACTACCGCTACGCCACAGGCTTACCAATTGATTGATAAAAGTTTGGCAGATGGCCAGTATTATTACCAATTGGAACAAGTAGACTTTGACGGTGTGGTCAGTTACTCTGACATTATCAGTATCAGAATAGATAAAGGTAACTCAAGTATTGCGCTTAAGCCTAATCCTGCTTCCAGCTTCGTAAATGTTTCTCTTGCCGGATTTGATAGCAATGAGACCTATGAACTTTCAATTATTGCCATGAATGGCCAGATAATTCGTACCACTATAGAAAGAGGAAATAATAATCAACTTGATATTTCAAATGTTTCTCCCGGTGTTTATTATATCCAGGTGAAGGCTAATGAATTAGTACGGATTGAAAAGTTGATCATTCAGTAATATCTCTAAGATTTATTACAGAACTTATTTTTAGATTGAGATTTTTTACTAAAATTGACGCCCTGCTTCTGTCGTATTTTTAATAATACGTTTACGAAGCAGGGTGTTTTTATTTATGTTCATATTTTACAACACCATCCACAATCGTCATCTTCACCTCCGTCTCTGGAATCTCCTCGGCTGGACACGTCAACAAATCATTTGACAAAACCACGATATCTGCCAATTTTCCAACCTCCAGACTTCCTTTACTTTCTTCTTCGAAGGCTGCGTACGCATTTCCTAGCGTATAAGAATAGAGCGCCTCCGGTCGGGTCATACTTTGTTCGGGGAAAAACGCCATCCCCGTATCCTGGCGTTTTCGGGTAATGGACGCGTAGATACTGGCCAGTGCGCTGACATCCTCTACGGGGGCATCCGTACCGTTGGCCACAATGACTCCAGCATCCAGTAAGCTTCGCCAGGGGTAGGCACCCAATCGAGAACGTTCTACTCCCAATCGACTAACGACAAACGGGGCATCGGACGTGCAATGAATACCTTGCATGGAGGCGATCACCCCCATTTTTTTAAAACGGGGAATATCGGTAGTATCCAGGTGTTGAGCGTGTTCAATTCGCCAGCGCCATTTATCTTTCTTAGGATGATTGGGTTGGAGATTTTCAAAAATATCCAGTACTTCCCGGTTGGCCCGATCCCCGATCGCGTGTACACATAATTGAAGATCGTGATTTACGGCCAGCGTGGCGATATTTTCTACCTCTTCAATAGTGGTGGTATTTTGTCCCGTAAAATTAGGTTTATCCGCGTAAGGTCTGAGCAGCCAGGCACCGAAAGAACCGAGCGCCCCGTCCACTTCCGTTTTGATCGCCCGGACGGTAAAAAAATTATTGCCGGCATCAATAATGGGAAATTTATCCAATTTTCCGTTGTTCATTTCTTTATAACTATGTCGAACCATTGCCCAGAGGCGCAAATCTAATTCCCCCTTTTCGGCCATTTCCTGGTATCGTTCTATTTCTGTAAAACTACTACCTGCATCCTGAAAAGAGGTGATTCCTTTGGCCAGACATTCTTGCTCTGCTAGTGCGATGCCTTCTTCCCATAATGCCAGTTTTTCACTTTCTGGAACTTGACTTAGATAATCCTGATAGCTGCCGGAGATGACCTTCATGGCGCGCTCTTCAAAGACTCCGATGGCGTTACCTTTTCTATCGCGGATGATTTCTCCGCCTACGGGATCAGAGGTTTCGGTACTAACGCCGGCCATTTTCATGGCTGCCTCATTAGCAAATAATGCATGACCACTAGCGTGGTACAAGATCACTGGATTATTGGGAGAAACAGCAGACAACTGATCGTGAAATGGATAGCCATGGATTTGCTGATCCAGTGGTATATCCCATTTTTCCTGGTGCCAGCCACGGCCTTCGATCCAAACTCCGGGTTTTAGTGTGGCTGCTTTTACGGCCACCTGATCCACGATTTCCTGCCAGTTCTTAGCAGTCAGAAAATTTAGATGGATCAGACTCTTTCCGAGGTTGCTGAAGTGGCCATGTCCTTCGATAAATCCAGGCATGGCGAACTGGCCGTTAAGGTTGATTGTTTTTTTTGCGGAGCCTTGATATTTTTCTACGACTTCAGAATCACCGACCGCACTAATGCGGCCATCGGTAATAGCGATTGCGGTAGCTTTGGGTTGAGCTGCATTAATAGTAGAAAAATTGCCATTAAATAGCAAAAGGTCGGCGTTGGGTGTAGAAGTATCTTGGCAACCAAAAATAAGGGTGAAAATAAACAGGGAAAGTATATTTTTCATAATGATGGTTTTAAAATAGGGTAAGAAGTATTTTATCTTATTTTTTTATTTTTTTCTAATACTTCAATAAATAGCTTCCAGAAATTTTCGTAAGGAATGGTTTCAACATTCGTATCTTTCCAGTTCCAATTATTCTCTTTATGTTCTGCTAATTTTTTAAGGTATGGTGCGGCGTGACGTTGGACGGCAACGGGATGAAAGTTGTGTTTAGGAATCAGCAAGATCATTTTTACAAAGCAAGTTATTCGAAAACTATCCTCTTTTCTTAAATATTTTTGATCGTATGCCCTCAATTTGTCGACTCGGTCAATGACGGTGCCGTAATCTTTTTTTATTAATAGTAATAAAAATTGAACAAATAAAATTAACGTATTAATTCCTTTTTTGTCTTTTGAAAATACTGGAAGATCGTTAATGAATTTTGTAATTCTGATTTTTGATTTTACAGGATAAGTGGGTTTGATTTTATCAATCTTAACCAGTATATAATAGAGCATTTCAAAAATAGTAAAGTTTTCTTGAAAAAAGATTACCTGTGATTTATCAATCTTATTTTCTTTAAATAGTTGGAGTGCCTCTCCTAGCTGCTGATAGTTTTCGGTGGTTAAACAGAGGGTAGCGTAATAGTAAATACTAGATAAGGTATTGAAATGGGATAGACTTTTATTCTCTATTCGGGAAAAAATTAAAATGCTGCCTTTCTCAAATTCCCTTAATAAAATATGCCCCTCTACCATGGCAAAATAGAATAGACTATCCAGATTTGGGCGGTTAAACGGTTTCATTTTTTTTAGACCCTCTTGACAACACGCAATAGTTCCAGGTATATCTCGGTTAATCAACCGGTCATGTAAAATTATATTGTAAGCAAAATAAACGGTACGGGGAGAATAATCAATTGAGATATTTTCTATCTCCGTTAAAAAAGAACTTAACATTTCCTTTACTTGATAGGCTTCCGTTTTAGGATTGGCAGCAAAGGCTTTATATTCAGAATACATAGTACTCAGTTTTATTTCTGCGTTTATATATTGTTGAAAATGAGTTACCTCTGCATTATATTTATGGAATTTTTTCAGATCTCCAATATTAGTGGCATAGCTTCTGATTAATAGTGCTAAGTTTAGACCAGCGTAAGGATTATAGGCATTTTTAGCCTTTTGGAGTCCGGATTTTGCCAGGGTAGAACTAAGTTTTACCTCTCCCATCTGACTTAAGATGCCGCAAATAGTTTGCAGCTGACTGACCATAAAGTAGTCTTTGTCTAAGGAAGAATTAAAAATTTTTTCTGGGTCGATTAAAAATAAACTATTCAGTAACCTATTTTGTAAGCGATATTTAAGCCTTTTAAAATTTATGTGATTGGCATCTGTACCATAAAGCGCCTGGGCGGCACTGTCTTCATTTTCATAACTACCGTCGCTAAGTCCTTTTACTAATTTGTAAATTTTAGAATTTTTATTGATAGGCAATCCTGTATCATCCCGGTAGTGGGTCCGGTGTTTTTTCAACAGTCTGATCAAGTCACTCAATATTTCCATGATCCTCAAAGAAACAAAATTTCCTTGAATCAGATTCCTTAAATAGGTAAAAACCAATGTTTTGTATCAAGACCGACGTACTAACTTTGGTGCTCGATAGGGCTTAAAATTGCCATTATCCGGTTATACAGCTCTTGTGGCTTGAAAGGTTTTGATAAATAATCGTTAATACCAACGGAAAGACATTTTTCTTCTTCCGGTTGAGAAGCATTGGCAGTAAGCGCTAAGATGGGGACCGAACTGGTCGCTCTAATTTTCTGAGAAGCAATTATTCCGTTCATGACGGGCATCTGAATATCCATCAGAATAATATCGTAATTATTTTCCTGATATTTTTCTACTGCAATTTGTCCGTTATCCGCAATATCTACGGAGACTTGATTCGACCAGGAAGTCAATACTTTTTTGGTTGCCAATTGATTTAAAAAATGATCTTCTACCAGTAGAATTCGTAAGGGTGAGGTAGGAATATCTCCTTGTAGTTGCAGTGGCTGTTTGGCTGCTTCCACCGGAATAGTAATCTGAAAAATCGTGTCTCTTCGGTCTTTTGAGGTGAAAGATAAGTTGCCGTTAATAATTTTAATTAATTTACTAACGATAGCCATCCCAATGATTCGTTTCTTTTCTTCGTCTTCTTCCGGATTGTAAATTTCAAGAATTTTTTCTGCTGCGTACAAGTCTGCAATTTCGTTTTCTTCTAATCTCAAACCATCGCTGTGGAGGGTGAAAATTAGTTCATAGTCTTTGGTTGATATCTTTTGAGCACTGGCTTTAAAATACATAGATTTTTGGCTTGCCGTTTTTGCAATTAAAAAATCAATTAAATTATATAGGATTTGTGTGATCTTTTTGGTGTCGCTAATGATCTTATTCGGCATGCTCTCGTCAATCAGGAAGGTAAGACCAATGTTTGCATTATCGGTCCTCATTTTGACGACCCTTTTCATACTTTCCATGAATGCTCCGATTTCAAAACTCTCTTTTTCTGCTTCGATTTTATCAGAAACTAATACCGAAAAATTCATTAAGTTATTGATCATAATAGATAGATCATCTACAGATGTTTTTAGTCCATCGATTAATTCTGTTTGATCGGACGAGATCTCTGTTTTCTCCATCAGGAATAACAAATTGATCACCGAAGAAAGAGGCGTTCTGATGTGGAAACTAATATCAGCCAAAGCTTCATCTTTAATACGACCGGCCTTAGTATTGATATTTTTTTCAATAATCAACTCCTCCGTTATTTTTTGTCGGGTAATATCTTGTAAAGTGCCGGAGAGAAAAAGCTTTTGACGGATTTCATCAAAATTCATTTTAGCCTGGATCGAAATATGTTTGATGGTATGACCCTTGATAACAATTCGGTGGGTAAGGTGATGTAGCTGGCCATCCTTAGCCGCTAATTCAAAAAAGTCCTGAACCTTTTCTTTATCTTCCGGATGTGTATAGTTGATATAATCTGAAAAAGTAGGAGTCATGCTGTTGAGAGGAAATCCAAAAATGCGGAAAATTTCATTCGCCCAAAGCATTTTATTATTGACAATATCCATCTCCCAATTTCCGAAGTGTGCCATTTCCTGTGCTTCCACAAATCGCTTCTCACTAATGGCCAGTTCCCGCGCGGTAGCTTCTATTTTTTGATTATTTTTTACGCGATGCAGCGCGTAGCGAATAGCACGTCCGAGGAGTTTGCCGTCAAACTGGCCTTTGACCAGGTAATCCATGGCTCCCGCCTTGATTGCTTGATTGCCAATTAACTCATTATTTGTCCCCGTCATAATGATGACGGGCATCTTAGGACAACGTTCTATAAAAGAGGTAAGGGTTTTAAAACCGGTAGAATCCGGTAAGGAAAGATCCAATAAAGCGATCGTTATCTCCTGCTGCTCAATTAGTGCAATACCCTCAAAAAGGGTAGGTACCGCATATAATTCGTAACGTACAGAAGACGACTTCAGCATATTGCTGATTAACTTGGTATCACCTGGATTATCTTCAATTAGTAGAAGATGTAGGGTAGTATTCACATTCATAAAGTGGAGGCTTTTACTACAACGTATTTGTTTGGGTTTAAATCTGGGCTTTTAAGAGATCATAGACGGCAGAATTGCTGTAGTTAGCCAAAAATCCTCAATCTTTTGTATAATGTCAAAGAATTTATCAAAATCAACAGGTTTATTCAGGTAACAATTTACATGCAAATTATAGCTCTTAAGGATATCCTGATCTGCATCAGAAGTCGTCAGGACAATAATTGGAATTCTACGTAGGTTATCATCGTTTTTTACTTTCTCTAAAACTTCCCGTCCATCCATCTTGGGTAGGTTTAAATCAAGTAAAATTAAATCTGGACTTTTTTTATCTGAATATTGTCCATTTTTATATAGATAGTTAATGGCTTCTACTCCGTCCATTACTACATCAAGGGTTACGTTTTTACTACCTTCCTTAAATGCTTCCTGGGTAAGTCTTACATCACCTGGATTGTCTTCAATCAGAAGAATAGTAATGGTCTTTTGACTTCCGTTCATATTATTAAATTTTAATTACAATACGTGATTTTGATACAGAGGTTGCGCGGGAAATAGGATTAAGTTTTTTTTACTGATCTCATTCGTTAACTTTGCCTAACGTTGACATATTATAGAAGCTATCAAAATCCATTTTTATGCGCTCAGTTGAACATTTGCAAGAATTGTTCCTTAAATATTTACAAAAAGAATTATTTGATCAATCTCCCATAGAATTATATGAACCGATCAATTATATCCTTCAATTGGGCGGGAAACGCCTGCGTCCTGTTTTACTCTTAATGGGAGCTAATCTATTCTCTGAAGAGGTTAATCACGCATTACCAGCGGCTTTGGCGATCGAAATTTTCCACAATTTCAGTTTGGTACACGACGATATTATGGACGAGGCTCCACTGCGACGGGGAAAACCTACCGTGCATATTAAGTATGGTCAGAATGCAGGTATCCTCTCTGGGGATGCTATGTTGATCCTTACTTACCAGTATCTCAATCAACTAAAAAATCCTGAACAGTTGCCATCTATCTTGCGTATTTTCAACCAGTTAGCCATCGAAGTTTGTGAAGGTCAACAATATGATATGAATTTTGAGACGCAGGAATCAGTCGAAATCGTTGCTTATCTTAGAATGATTGAGCTAAAGACTTCCGTACTGATTGCTGGTGGACTGAAGATCGGTGCACTGATTGGAGGAGCCGGAGAAGAGGATGCGAACGAGTTGTACGAATTTGGCCGTCATATTGGGATTGCCTTTCAATTACAGGACGATATACTGGATACTTTCGGCGATCCGGAAAAATTTGGTAAAAAAGTAGGAGGCGATATTGCACAGAATAAAAAAACTATTTTGTTGCTAAAATCTATGGAACAGGCTACTGGTCAGGATCGCATAGATTTGTTGACGGCATTATCTACGACTGCTGATCCCATCCAAAAGATAAAAAAGGTAACATATATTTATAATAAGCTAAAAGTACAGGAACAGGCGACCGAACTAATGGAAGATTATTTGCGCAAAGCATTTATTCACCTCGACCGGGTCAACGTACCGGAATCTCGTAAAACGTTATTACGAAATTTAGCTAATGAATTGATGAGGAGAGAGATATAAAAAAGGAGCAACCACATTAATGGTTACCCCTCACACTATGAAACACTATATTTTTCGGCAACAGCCGCTATCGTCATTTTAATCAATGTACTAAAATATAAAAATAAATGCTAATTTCAAAATTTTAGCAAAAAAGCTATATATTATTAACTAATGTGTAAAAATACGTTGTTAGATTCATTATTCCAAAAATATCTTCCCGGACCACCAATTTTTTTCAATAATCGCTTTATTCCGAACATAAAAGTTTAATGCTGGCTCATTCCAGTCCAGAACCTGCCATTTAACCATTACCGCTTCTTTTTCTCTGGCAGTTGCCAGATAGGCGTCAAAAAGTAATTGACCAACTCCCTTTTGTCGGTAGTTTTCTTTTACCACGAAATCTTCTAGATATAACATCTTTCCCTTCCAAGTCGAGTAAGTCATATAATATATAGTAGTTCCAATGATTTTTTTACCATCCAGTGCCACATTGGCCTCAAATACACCCTCATTAAAGGCGTTTTGATAATCTTTTAGAGTGGCGGTTACTGCTTCTGGTTCTTTTTCATAGACCGCAAGCTCCTTTACTAGGGCATAAATTGCTTCTAAGTCTTTTTTCTCGGCTTTTCGAACGAAAAAATCACTCATATCTTCTTATTTTTTTATTAAAATACATTGCTGAAAAATAAATATAATTTCTCTTTTGAATTTCACCTAAATAGTCTTATCTTTGCATTCGTTTTGGAGGGAGGTGGAAGATGAAAATCAAAAAAACCGCTTTTTTTCCAAAAAAAACAATTTACGCCTTATTTAAATAGGTGTTTACAATTCATTAAAAAGAAAAGATTAGACTGTATGCCGACTATTAATCAACTTGTACGTAAAGGCAGAAAGAAAATTGTAGAAGCGAGTAAGTCGCGTGCCCTTGATTCATGCCCTCAAAAACGAGGTGTTTGTACCAGAGTATATACGACTACTCCTAAGAAGCCGAACTCTGCCCTGCGTAAAGTAGCTAAAGTTCGTCTTACAAACGGAATTGAGGTGATTGCCTATATTCCTGGTGAAGGTCACAATCTACAAGAACACTCCATCGTGTTGATTCGCGGAGGTCGTGTAAAAGATTTACCCGGTGTACGTTATACTGTGGTAAGAGGAGCATTAGATACTGCCGGCGTAACGGACCGTCTGCAGAGTCGCTCAAAATATGGAACAAAACGTCCAAAGAAATAATAAATTAGTTATCAGAAATCACGTTTAGCTCATGCGTAAAAGAAAACCTAAAGTAAGACACATTGCCCCAGATCCTCGTTTCGGAGATCCATTGGTAACACAGTTTGTAAACAACATGATGTTGTCCGGTAAGAAAAGTACCGCATTAACTGTATTCTACGAGGCGATGGACATCGTGAAGGAGAAAACTAATGAAGATGAACATGCTGTTTGGAAGAAAGCTTTAAACAATGCAATGCCTCAAGTGGAAGTACGTAGCCGAAGAATCGGTGGTGCTACTTTCCAGATTCCAACTGAAATTCGCGCCAAGCGTAAAATTTCTATCGGAATGAAGTGGTTGATTCGATTTGCCCGTAGCCGTAGCGGTAAAGGTTTTGCCGAAAAAATGGCAGCCGAATTAGTCGCAGCAAGTAAAGGGGAAGGTGCTGCAGTAAAACGTAAGGAAGATACGCACAAGATGGCGGAATCTAACCGGGCTTTTGCACACTTTAAAGTTTAATAACAGATTTAATCATCAACAATTTATTATCCTTATAGACAAAAAGAATTATGGCTAGAGATCTTAGATTTACGAGAAATATTGGAATTGCCGCTCACATTGATGCCGGTAAGACAACCACCACGGAACGTATTTTATACTACACCGGGTTAAGTCACAAAATTGGTGAAGTACACGATGGTGCTGCTACCATGGATTGGATGGAGCAAGAGCAGGAAAGAGGTATTACCATTACTTCTGCCGCCACCAAGACAGAATGGAAGTGGGAAGATCAAATGTACACCGTTAATATTATCGATACTCCGGGTCACGTTGATTTTACCGTAGAGGTAGAGCGTTCTTTACGGGTACTGGATGGTACAGTTGCTTTATTCTGTGCGGTTTCTGGTGTAGAACCACAATCTGAAACTGTTTGGCGTCAGGCTAATCGTTATAAAGTACCCCGAATCGGGTTTGTAAATAAAATGGACCGTACAGGGGCTGATTTCTTCGCAGTTGTAAAAGATGTTCGCGATAAATTAGGAGCTAATGCAATCCCTTTACAGATTCCCATCGGTGCCGAGGAAGGTTTCCGTGGCGTCGTTGACTTGATGACCAACAAGGCCATCATTTGGGATGATGAAACTCAAGGAATGACTTTCAAAGAAATTCCAATTCCGGAAGATTTAGCCGAAATTGTAAATACTTCGCGTGCGGAACTCGTTGAGGCTATTGCCGAATATGACGAAACACTCATGGAGAAGTTCTTTGATGATCCGGATTCTATTACTCTTGACGAGATGCGTGCCGCGATTCGTGCTGCGACCATCGATATGACCATCTGTCCGATGATGTGTGGTTCTGCTTTTAAGAATAAAGGAGTACAGGCCTTATTGGATGCCGTATGTACTTTCCTGCCTTCTCCACTGGATATCGAAGGGGTTACTGGAATTGATCCAAATACGGATAAAGAAATACTGCGTAAGCCAAGTTCTGACGAACCATTTGCTGCTTTAGCATTTAAAATTGCTACAGATCCTTTCGTAGGTCGATTGGCATTCTTCCGGGTATACAGTGGTGCTTTAGATGCTGGTTCGTATGTGTTAAATACACGTTCAGATAATAAAGAAAGAATTTCACGTATCTATCAGATGCATGCCAATAAGCAGAATCCGATTGATAGAGTAGAGGCGGGTGATATCGCTGCGGGTGTTGGATTTAAAGACATTCGTACTGGAGATACACTTTGTGATCTTAAACAACCAATCGTTCTGGAGAGTATGACTTTCCCTGATCCGGTAATTGGAATCGCAATTGAGCCTAAGACACAAAGTGATGTTGAAAAGTTGGGTATGGCACTCGGTAAATTGGCCGAGGAAGATCCTACTTTCAAAGTGAGATATGACGAAGATACCAACCAAACCGTTATCAGCGGAATGGGAGAATTACACCTCGAAATTATCGTGGATCGTCTAAAAAGAGAATTTAAAGTAGAATGTAACCAGGGAGCTCCTCAGGTTAACTATAAGGAAGCACTAACCGAGACAGTTGACCACCGGGAACGCTTGAAAAAGCAAACAGGTGGATCTGGTCTTTTCGCTGATATTCAGTTTGAACTTGGACCAGCCGATCAGGAATTTCTTGATAGTGATGACTTCAAAAACGGAAAAGTACAGTTACAATTTGTAAACGCCATTACCGGTGGAGCGATTCCCAAAGAATTATTGCCACCTACTGAAAAAGGCTTCAAAGCCATGATGAAGAATGGTATTTTGGCAGGTTACAATATCGATAGCATGAAAGTGCGCGTATATGATGGTTCTATCCACCAAGTGGATTCCAAGCCAATTGCATTCGAACTTTGTGCAAAAGAAGGGTTTAAAGCAGCAGCTCATAAAGCAAAGCCTGTTTTATTGGAACCAATCATGAAGCTTGAAATAGTAACGCCTGAAGATTATGTAGGACCAGTAATCGGTGACCTTAACCGTCGTCGTGGAATTCCTACCGGTCAAGAGCCACGTCCTGGTGGTGCAGTAGCGATTAAGGCGACGGTACCTTTAGCAGAAATGTTCGGTTACGTAACTACTTTAAGAACTATCACGTCTGGTCGTGCTTCTTCTACTATGGAATTTCAAAGCTACGAACCAGCTCCTAAGAGTATTGCCGAAGAGGTAATCGAAAAAGCTAAAGGTGCAGTTGAGTCATAATTAGCGACCTTTAAAAATTGAAAAGAAACGTTGCCGGTAGATTCCGGTTTGCCGGCAACCATTATATTTTATTTAACATCCAACAGGGTAATGAATCAAAAAATCAGAATCAAACTCCGATCCTACGATCACAATTTAGTTGACAAGTCAACTGAAAAAATTGTTAAGACCGTAAGAAATAGTGGAGCTGTAGTGACTGGGCCGATTCCGCTGCCAACCGAGAAGAAAATCTTCACTGTACTGCGGTCCCCGCACGTCAACAAGAAATCTCGCGAGCAGTTTCAGTTACGCACCCACAAGAGATTAATCGAA
>CALLPK010000091.1 GCA_938015415.1 uncultured Saprospiraceae bacterium | reverse complement strand
TTAAGAAAAATGGCTTTGCAATTATTACTGAAACATAAAAATAAAGATAGTCTCAAAAAGATACGAAAAAGAGCTGCCTGGAATGAGCAGTTCTTGGTAAAGGTTCTAAAATCTATCATTTGATGCAATCAACCTAAATTTGGTAAAGCGACACTCTGTTAAGGTGAGGAATATAGGTTCGAATCCTATCTGAGACGCAATTTTTAATGAATTATTAAAAAAAGCTGATGTAGCAAAACGGCAATGCACCTAACTTGTAATTAGGGGATTATCGGTTCGACTCCGGTCATCAGCTCGAAAAGACTCTGGTGTGGCGCAATTGGTTAGCGCACTTACCTGATACGTAAGAGGTTGGTGGTTCGAATCCATCCATCGGAACATAAATGGCAATATAGCTCACCAGGTGAGAGCATTCCGTTGAAGCCGGAAAGGGTAGGGTTCGATTCCCGTATTGCCACTGTGATTTTTAATTAATAATGAGAGAGAGAATGAATAATGCCATCTATCGTATTTGTGATTCTAGGTATAGAAGGCATTATTCATTAAGTTATTGTTTAGAAGATCGTAGTATAGAGGTTAATAACTTTAGGATTTTCTTTTTGAAGACTTATAGTAATGTTTTTTTGTTTGGATTAAAGTAATACTATTCCCTGAAAAGAAAAAATGAATGATGACTATTATCCAATTAAATAAACACGACAGCGGACATTATTAATTTTTCATTACTGAATAAAAAATAGAAGTAAGCGTCGGCTGTGTCAAGTGGTCTCCAAAACTGCTTTGTTAGGGTTCGAATCCCTATACTTCTGCAAGAATAGAATTACCTCGTAGCTCAATTGGCTAGAGTAACGGTCTTTTAAACCGTGGGTTATGGGTTCGATCCCCATCGGGGTAACTTTTTTAAAATGTTCCTGTGGACGAATTGGTTAAGTCACTGCTCTTTCACAGCAGAGATTACGGGTTCGAGCCCCGTCGGGAATACCAACGCAGTACTTAAAGACTGCAAAAAAAGTAATGAATAAAGTCTTACTTCAACCAAACTTTACACACTTTCTGTTTTTCTCTTTTTTTAATTTAAAATAAAATAAAGCAAGATGTCATTATTCAACAAGTTGAAAAATCGGTCAAAGCGTGTGAGCAATTTAGCTGGTGGAGAAAATACCGACTCCCTTTTATTGTAAGATAAAAGGGAGTCTTTTTTATAGTAAGTATGTTTATGTTAGTTCTCCTTGTTTATCACCGTTGGCGCCGTCCAGGGTTCTGATCCCACAATATTACGCTCCGCTTTTTTGACGGCCACGCCTGATCGATTTTTATCGCTGATCATTGCAAAAGTCATGATTAAGCTGGTACCAATAATAATGAATAATAAAATCCCTTCTTCAAAAACTGGGTCTTGAAGTTGTTCCGGGATCGCATAAAATAACAAAACAGTAATCAATCCACGAGGTGCTACAAATAGTTGTGGTAAAATATCTTTACCAATCATTATCCGCAAAATGACAAAGCGAATGGCATAAATTGAGATGATAATACCAATACTAACCGCAGCTACTTTTAGGCTGGCCAAGGTTTCTAGTTTGATAATAATTCCAAAAATAACGAAGAAAAAGGTACGAACTACAAAAGCAGTTTCCATAGTAATGACGTGGAGTCCTTCGTAGATATGAAGCGCTTCTTTATATTTCAGTAATTTTTTTAAGGGTCCCCAGGAGAAAAATAATCTCATATTGGCAATCAATAATCCAAAGACCAAAATAATGATCAGTGAAGATAAATGCATTTTTTTACCAACAGAGTACAGAAGCAATAATACCGCAATTAGTAAAAATAGTTTTACGTGACTTTTGATATTTTGAAATATTAATACAATAATATAACTGGCGATTAAAGATAAAACAACCGTTAGTCCGATGGTACCCGCATAGCCTACTGCGCCACCTCCAGGATGACCAATAGGATCTACTTCGGCTAATAATTTACCACTTAAAAAATAGAATAAAATAATACCTAGAATATCGGAAAACGTGCTTTCATAAATATGAAACTCTTTTTTGTCTGGCCGCAATCCGCTGACACTCGGAATAATAATCGCACTTGATAAAATGGAAAGAGGAGTAGCATATAACCATGCATTAGCTGTTTCCATTTTAAAAGCTACCTTTAAAATTTCTGCGGCTGCCCAGGTAGACAAAATCAGTCCTACCGCAGCAATTCCAAAAGCCTTGGCAATCGGTATATATTTCTCTGGTTTGAGTTCCAATTCGAGCGCAGCCTCCAGTACGATCATAATTAGTCCGACGATTCCCAAAATTTCTAAATAAGGAAAAAAATCGTAAGGGTCTTCGGGAATAATAATATTATCAATTCCGAGTTTAATGACAATACCCAGAACGATCAACATCAGTACCGATGGTATACTCGTTTTTTTAGAAATTTCACCAAAAGTAAAAGATAGCAGCAGAATAAGACTGGATTCGATGAGTAGATTATATGGTTCTAACATTTCTTTATTTTAATAATCTTTTTAAATTTAATTCTATCAAAGTCTAATATTATTACAGAATAGGCCGACACTGGTAGCCCCAATCTTCGAGCAACTTCATCAGGTGTTTAAGATGCTGATCCTGCCGCACCCTTAGTCTTGCTTTGTAAGCAATTTGTTGGTTGGGCTGGTCGGCTATGCTAATTTCAGGTGGATAAAACCAGTCAATGTATGGGCAGGCAAATAATTTATCTCTTAACTTACGCATACTTTTATCTTCCATTTCTTCCGGAGGAACGATTTGTAAAAAATTGATGCCCTCCAGTCTTTCTCCTTCCATTTTAGTAAAACCATCGGTAATTAGCGTAGAGTAATTAATAAAACGAACACCCTCCTTGATTTGTAATGTCAGTCCCAAACGGTCGATTTCGTCAATTACTCCTTCGCTACCATTGACTTTAATACGCTGGCCTTCAGAAAAGGTATCATTCAATAGTAATAAATGTCCCGTAAAATAATTTTTTAGTGGGATAAAAGCGAGAGCCAGACTAATCAAAATAAACGAGCCGTGTACCAATGGATTGATCAAGGCAAAGGTCATCAAAATAATACCGATCCCAAACGGTTCCATCAAAATTCTAAATTTATGGAGATACCGGATAGTACGACTGGAAAAATAGCCAGTACGCGTGTTGCGCTCGATTAATTTTATGATAAATCCCACGAGCATAAAAATTCCTAATACGATAAGAATTAAAATAAACCAGCGGCTCCAACTAATACTCAAATCTTCCAGCATACTAAATTATTGATTGATGATTGGTATATCCTTTTTTTCCGTCAAATTCCAGGTACTGTTGTTCGTCCAGTAAACGACCTACTTCATTGACTACCATTGGATTGACTTCGAGCCAGCCGTTCATGTTTCGTTGCACGAGACCTAAATTTAAAGCCCGTTGTAAAATGGGGCGGTAAATGGTTTTAAAAGCCGGACCCAAATATTTTAGTAATCGGTATTCGTTGGTTCTTCGTTCGATCATGATGGAGCGTAGAAGTACCGCAATATCCGGATTAATAAACTTGGGCAATGTAAACATAGTTTCGGAATGTGGCTGGACCTTTTCGTCATTGTATTTATGCATCAATGCGGCCCAGTGGTGCATGACCTGTCCAATATTTCCTTCGGATAACCGATACAATCGAGCCACTAGTTTATCTAGTTCTTTAGAATTAAATTCCTCTCCTTCTAAATTGACGAGTTGCATGTGGGTGGCGCTATGTCGAATCAATACTGCTTGCTTTATATTCTCCAGACTCATACGGTCCAGCGTGATTTCTGTTTGAAAAATCTTTTCAATATCAAACCACTGCTTGAGTTGATTGTGCAGCCAGTTACTCGTCGAAACCATGAAGAAAATCCGACCTGAATTTTGGTCAATTGCGCGGATGAGGCGGCGAACATTCTGGCTCAAAGTTATTTTGTCATCCTGCCAAAGTTCCAAATCATCGATCCAAATCATCGTGGGTTCTTGTACATACTTCAGTACAAAGTCCAGGCTTGCTCCAAGATCCATTGTGGTCTCAAAAGTTCGTCCCTGGATGGTAATCCTATTCTCGGGGTTAAGGGCAATGGCATTATCCGCGAAATAGTTATGATTGACTAATTGACCTAACAATGTTTTTCCAGAAAATCTTTTCCCGGTCAGCAGTAGTGCTCCTCTAAAACCTAATCGCCAGTTTTCGATTTGCGTACTGATGTGATTTAGCTCATCTATGCGCCCCACCCAAAAAGAACTACCGATATATCCACGGGTCATAAAAATATTGGTGTAGTGTAAATTATCAGCTTGAACGGTACGCGCCCGTACGACGCGGACTATTTTTTCGGAAACGGACATAACTTCTTCCTCACGAATACTTTTTCGGTATTGCTTAATGAAGTATCCTTTTTCTTTGATCCACATTTTTAATTTTTCCCACCAGGCGATCTGATAACGGCGATATTGGTTGATCGTAGATTGGAAAGAGAGAGAAAGAAAATCTTCCTGAAAAACTTTTGAAACACCGAGTGTTTTGCCCAGTTGATTTTTTACATCTTCCCGTAATCTGAGAATGGTTTCACCACTTTTGTCTAAATTTTTGGTGAGATTTTGTAAAATCTGCAAGATATCATCTGTAGGGTGGGGCTGATCTTCCAGACGTTCATTTTGAATTAGATTTCTAATGTTTTCAATGGCCAGGTTTAGGCGACTATGAATATTATTACTAATTTGAAAAAATTCATAAACTTCCGACATTACTTCTGATTCGATCCATTCGCGGGTAGATTGCCGGACATTTAGCTCCTTGTATAATAAGCGGCCTTCCTCAAAGGACACGTTTACCTTCATCTTCTTTGGCAATTCTTGAATTTGGTCGTTCAGATCAGAGTTGAATTTTGCTAGTTTACTGGAAATTAAAATTTTACGATCTACCTCTTCCAATTGGTTTACCACGTCGATTGAAATAGGTTCATCTCCCTTTTCTTTTATACCTTCCCGAATGGAAATGATTTCTGCTTTAACCTGTTCAATTGTCTTCAGATAATTATTAAAGGTATCGACAAAATGGCTATTGATGACCACGTAGGCACCTGATGAATTCCAGAGTGCTTGAAATTGCTTTTTTAGTTCTTCTGCTTGTTCCTGAAATCGAGTGAATTGAACTTGATAGACGGGCCAGGGGTTAGTTTGGAGATACCACACATCTCTCACTTTTTGGTGGTTCGGAGTTGCCTTTATAGTTGCCTCCAGATAGTTTTTTAAATCATTACTCAGCTCAAAAAGCAAATCACGTGATTTTATTTTTTGTTGTTGAAAGGCTTGTAAACTAACGTCTCCATCCGATACTCGCAGAAAGGTTTTATGTTCTTCAAATAAAATATCCCGCCACAATAATAAAAAATATTTTACCCTTTCTGACCAATCAAAAGTAATCAGGTAATCCTCAAAACGGTTGGGTTCTACCGATAATAAATGTTGGTAGGCCAAATCACCGATTTCAGAGGCCTGTTCACTTAGTTCGACTAGTCCATCTGCTAATAAAGAAATATGAGTCGTCTCCTGCGTCTCACTGCTGTATGCTTCGGTAATGAGATGAATAGCCCGTTGCTCAAATTCGTGTAAGAGTGGATCTGGTAAGCGATCAGGCGTCGTGGGTGTTGTAATAGTTGATTGATTATCCAAATTTAGCGTGCTATTGTAGTTATCTAATATCTTTTAAAAGAATCAGCGCTTGTGAATCTCGAGTAATATCTTCTTAAATCTATCTGTGCGAATGGCTTTTTTAGGATTTGAGGTGTGGAAAGCAAAAATATCCACTTAGTAACCTCTCCCTGAACTTTAAAGAGGTTTCTTTTCACAAAATAATATTTTTTATTAAAATATTTGTGCGATTCTTAACTAGTACTCCGTAAAATGCGAATAAATTCACCTTATAGAGCACTAGGATGCGCTATAGCTTATTCGATAAACTACATCTGCATAGTCGTCACTGACCAGTATAGAGCCATCAGAAAGTAATTCTACATCCACTGGACGGCCCCAGACTTCTTGTGTATCATGATTTAGCCAGCCTTCTGCAAACGGGATATAACTGACCACTTTATCTCCTTTTAATTTGGCTAGCATCAACCGATAACCACTCTTCTTTTCCCGGTTCCACGAACCATGTTCTGCCACAATAATCTGATTCTGGTATTCAGCGGGAAATTGCTGGCCAGTATAAAATTCCAATCCAAGTGGAGCCACGTGTGCCTTTAGCACCTGAGCAGGTGGTGTAAATTCGTCACAAGATCTTTTTTCGCCAAATTCTGGATCGGGAAGATTACCTTGATGACAGTACGGGTAGCCAAAGTTCATATTATCTTTTGGGGCGTGGTTAAGTTCACAACCCGGAATATCGTCACCCATCCAGTCTCTGCCATTGTCCGTAAACCAGAGTTCCTTTGTCAGCGGATGCCAGGTAAACCCAACTGTATTTCGAATGCCTGTTTGAATGATTTCCAGATTCGTTCCGTCTGGGTCGATTCGAGTGATACTGTTAAAAATTGGGTCTTCGGATTCACAAATATTACAGGGTGCTCCAACGGGAACATATAATTTACCATCGGGACCAAAATTGATGTATTTCCAGCCGTGGTGATCTTCAGTGGGATATTTGTCATAAACCACTACCGGCTCCGGTTCTTTATCCATATTTTTTTCAATATCATCGTAGCGCAAAATCCGGCTGATCTCCGCAACGTATAGACTTCCGTTTCGGTAGGCTACTCCGTTGGGACGATTGAGTTTTTTATCAATCACAAATTTTTTCTCTGCTTTAAAATCCTGGTTTTCGTCACGCAACGCGTATACATTACCCGCTTTCATGGAGCCGACAAAAATAGTACCTGCCTCACTACGTCGGAGTGAGCGGGCATTTTTGATATTTTCCGCAAATAATTCAATTTTAAAACCTTTTGGTAATTTAATTTTATCCAGCTGAATGGGCGGTTTAGCCTTTTCTTCTTTCTTTTTTTCGTTGGCTACTTTCTCGGCTTTAGGAGCCGCTTCAGACGAATTCTCTGTTGGGGAACTATCGGTAGCTGGCGCTTGACAGGCGAGCCCCGTCAATAGGTAGAGACTGAATAGCAGGAGGAAATTTTTCATGATGAATTGTATTTTTTGGCCGAATTTTTTAAAAAAACCATAATATACTTAGGCACCTGATTGTGAACAGATGTTAATTGGATACAATATCGTTTTTTTTCGTGGATTGAAAAAATGAAGGATGTAAAGCGTGCCGATTAAACAGTCCTGTAAAAAGGGAACTTCTACCAGTTTAGGTAGTCTAGTGCTAAATAGCCGCTGTCTACGGTAGTTAACTGCTGATTATTGGGATCCGCCAACATTTTTTTAAATTCATATAAAGGATGAAGTTGCACGTCAATAAATTCTGTTTTGTCCAGATTTTGGGTGGTGATTTTTTCGCAATCGATGGCCAGTAGACAAGTACGCGTCTCCGTCGAGTAGGCCTGTCGAAAGACTTTTTGAAAGACTATCTTTCCTGCTCGGTAACCGGTTTCTTCTTCGAGTTCGCGACGAGCGGCGACTTCAGGGAGTTCTTTTGGCTCAATATATCCTTCCGGAAAACTGAGTAATTCCATCTCCGGACCTGCACGAAACTGTTTGACCAGAATAGCTTCTTTCTTTTTAGTAAAGGCAGCAATGGTTACAAAATCCGCGTTACGTACAATATCGAAGTCGGCTATTTTTCCGTCGGGCATACGGAAGGTTCGGCGGAGCATATCTCGCCAGCCTTGGTAAGTGATTTCTTCTTTTATTTTTTGCCACATGGTGAAGGGGTAAAAGGCTGCTTGCTTTTTGCTACTAGCTTCTTGTTTCCCTCAATTGTAATTGAGGGAAACAAGAATTAAAAAGAGCGTAGCCAATAGCAAAAACTATCGCAATCTAAAGTTGGTAGCTCCGAGTAAACCAATATCGGTATAAACTGAAATTCGGTAATAACCGGAACTTAACTTTTCGTCTAGTTCGTGGGTAAAAGAGATTCGCTGACTCTTTTGTACGTTGACTTCTTTGGCTTCGGCGGCCATGATATCCTGGGACTGACCATTAACGACTACCTTGGCCGAAATGGGCTTCTGGAGTTTAATTGGAGTTGCTTTTTCATCAGTGATAACTAAGTAGACTGGGCGTACACCCTGGTATTCCTGTGGTACGGAAGTTAGATCAAAACTAACCTTAACACGCTTGGCACGGCGGGATTTAGAAGTTACCTTTTTATTATTTCTTTTTAAAAACTCAACATTGAAAGCGGAAGCTTTGAAATTGGCAAGGGTAAGTCGGTCCAATTCTCCTTCCATGGAGCGGTTGAGGTTAGCCATAGCGAGATTGTCCTCGCGAGCTTTACCGAGGTCTTTGGTTAGCCCGACGGTTGCGTTACGCAGGGAATCATTTTCGGAGCGTAAGGAAAAAATGGAAGATTCCAGTGCTGCCTTCGAGGCGAGTAATCCCTGAATCTGACTACGTAGATCGCTTACCTCGGCTCCGTTATCAGTTTGTTCCTTGGCCAGAGCATTGCTGATGGATTTGATCCGCTGATCACGTCGACGTACTCTGGCTTTTTCGCTACTCAAAGACTCTTGTAAAGATTCGTTTTCGTCGGCCAAAGAAAAATAAGCTGATTCTAAGCTATCAACTTCTGCTTCGAGATCTGATTTTAAAATTTCAATAGCTCCTAATTCATTAGTTAACATTGTTTTTTCTGAGATAAGTTGTTCCTTCTCCGTTTTTAATCCATATCCCCAAAAGGCAGTTCCCAAAAGGAAAAGTAGTAAAAGTACCGCGATGATTCCAAGAATAGTTCTGGTCTTCATAATTTTTTTATTAGAAATTTTAGTGTAAAACAACTTCAATAGGGTTGCTCAATGTCAATGCACAAATTTAATAAAATAAACAGACTTATTAACTTTATTAATAAGCGGTCAATAGCACTAACAAGGGTGAACTTTTACTAGAAAACAAACATTTAAGACTGTTAATGTGTATTATAATACCCGAATAGAACCGGGTAATTTTTATTTTTGGCATTTAGTTCTCTTTAAATACCCCTATGAAAATTTTTAAGACTTCTTTTTTTCCTCCCTTCTTTAAACTACTATTGCTATTGATGGTCACCGGATTGATGCAATCCTGTAATACCAAGAAATTGCCTTATTATGATAAAAATGTAAAAGAATGGGAAACGAATAGGTTACCCACCGAGAAACCGGAACATACTTTTTTCTTAGTAGGGAACGTAGGAAATACCCATCTCACCCAAAAAATGCCTCCTGCTTTAGCACTTTTACGACAAGATTTAGCCACGGCAACAGATGCTTCTTCTCTCGTATTCTTAGGAAATAATATTGCACCGGCCGGACTACCTGCAATGGACGATCCCAAACGTAAAAAAAGGGAAGCAGAACTCGAAAAAATATTTCTTCTTTTTGACGACTTTAAAGGAAAAACTTTTTTTGCGCCCGGTAGAAAAGACTGGCAGAATGGTCATGCAGGAGGATTAAAAGCAATCCAACGGCAGGAAGAATTTATCGAAGCGTATTTCAATAATAAATTTCCAGAAGAAAAAGGAGATCATTTTTTGCCGGACGACGGATGTAGCGGTCCCGAAAAAGAAGAAATCAATAAAGATATTGTAATGATTTTTGTCGATAGCCAATGGTGGATACAGAATGAACACAAAGAAGTAAATATCGATCAGCGTTGTGAAACCACCTCCCGTTTGGATTATCTGGTACAACTGAGAGAACAAATCAATAAACACCGCAATGACCACGTTCTGATTATCATGCATCATCCGCTCTATAGTCGGGGTGTGCGGGGTGGACATTATCCCTTAAAGGATCATCTATTGCCAGCACCCGGGATTGGCTCGCTTAATCTAATTCGACGTAGTCTATACGGAAATAAACAAGATATTAATCATCCAGATTTTTTAGTGCTAAAAAGAGAAATTGAAGATATATTATTGGGTTACGAAGACATGGTTTTTGTTTCTGCGCACGAAAATAATCTTCAATATTTTCATCAAAATAAAATTAACCACCATTTTATAATCAGTGGCGGTGGAAATCGAAAAGTAAGTTATGCGACTACCGGACGTCCCGATCCTAATGGCGTAGAAGCTAACTTCGTCCACGCTTCAACTGGCTATTCTAAAATCTACGTTTACGAAAATGGTAGTATGTGGTTGGAATTTGTAAAACCAAATAAGAAAGGGGACGAATTGATGGTTTGTTTTAGAAAACAACTCAAGCAAAGTAAAAACCCTCCCGCGATTGACCTCATTTCTAACGAAGCGTATATGCCGATTGGAAAAGATTCTGTCGCCTGGGTCGCCACTCCGCAGTACCTGTCCGGAAAATTCAAGGAAGTATTTTTGGGAAGTCAATATCGGAAAGCCTGGGGCACTACCGTCAAGGCACCACCGCTTGATCTGTCAAAAGCAAAAGGTGGATTGAAGCCGATTCAGCTGGGTGGAGGAAAGGCATCCAGAACGATCCGTCTGGAGAATGATCAAGAACAACAGTACGTACTCCGTTCGCTCAATAAAAGCGTCGTCAAATCAACGCCGGCTCAATATTTAGATACTTGGGTAGAAGGCTATTTTCAGGATCAGGTCTCAGGGCTACATCCTTACGGAGCGCTGGTAGTTCCAGTGTTGGCGGAAGCTGCTGGAATTTATCATACCAATCCGCGCCTTGTTTATGCACCGCGTCAACTTGCGTTGGGGACGTATAATAATGAATTCGGAGATAATCTGTACATGTTTGAAGAACGGCCAGCGGGCGACCGTTCCGATATAAACAGCTTTGGAAATAGTAAAGATATTATTTCGTACCGAAAATTAATTCCTAAACTAACTGATGACCCTGACAATCGAGTTGACCAAAAATGGGTCGTAAAATGTAGAGTTTTTGATATGTTTATTCACGACTGGGATCGGCACGACGATCAGTGGCGCTGGGCGAAATTTAAACAGGAAGACGGGACTAATTTGTACCGGCCCATCCCCCGTGATCGCGATCAGTCTTTTTATGCTAGTCGTGGTTTTCTTCCATGGTTGATCAGTCGGAATTTTGCGAATCGATCCACTAAAACCTTTAAAGCCCGTCTTAAGGATCCGATCGGACAAACTTATAATGGTAAGTGGTTTGATCGGTATTTTATGAACGAATTGAGTCGGGAGGACTGGCTGGAAGCTGCGCGTACACTTCAGAAAAGATTAACGGATGAAGTGATCGAGGCTGCCGTTGCAGAATGGCCTGCACCTATTCAAGATGTCAACGGTGAGGAGGTAATTGCTAAGCTAAAATCCAGACGGAATGAACTACCTCAATACGCCGAAAAATTATACGAATATCAAGCAAAAATGGTCGATGTACGAGGTACCAACAAACGAGAACTTTTTGAGGTAGAGCGCCGAGAAAATGGTATTACAGAAGTACGGGTTTTTCACGTGAATAAAAAACGCGAGAAGAAATCGCAAACGTATCACCGAATTTTTTATGCCTCAGAAACTAAAGAAATAAGATTATACGGATTAGAAAATGACGACGAATTTATTATCAAAGGAACCTCCCGAAAAGGCTCGTTGATCAGGGTTATTGGTGGAGAAGGAATGGACCGGGTGATAGACGAATCGAAGGTGAATGGTCTCAGAAAAAAGAACTGGGTTTACGATCAGCCGGATGGAATTGTGATCGAAGGAGGAAGTGAAACCAAGGATGTGACGGAAAATAATGTGACCGTTAATAAATACGATCGGCAACTCTTTGTGCATAACCGCTATCTGCCTTTGCCTTCTTTTGGGAGTAATGTGGATGATGGTGTTTTTGTAGGGTTAGGATTCAGTTTTTGGCGGTACCGTTTTCGGCAAAAGCCCTATGCCAGTAGACAAACGATTCTCTTTAATCGGGCGACGAAGTCCAATTCTTTTAATCTTAGTTATAGTGCAGACTTTGTTGATTTTTTTGGAAAAGTTGATTTTTTACCAACCGTAACGGTGGAGCAACCGATCTATTTTAATTTTTTTGGATTAGGAAACGAGAACCGACCACCCCGTCAGCGGACTAATTTTAATCAGGTAAGACTAGAAAGATTACGGGTAGCACCATTACTGGGAAATACCTGGAGGAATCAAATTTATCGAATCAATTTTGGTCCTTTCTACGAGCGTGTTCGAACGGTAGAACAAGACAACCGTATTTCTTCTCGTAGCGAGTTCTTTTCGGAAGAGGACTTTCAAGTACAGCACTACGGCGGGCTGAGTTTGACCGGAGAAATTAATACGGTAGTGGGTGGAAAAGAAGGAACCCGTTTGTCCGTCTTTGCGGATTACCGCCGTAATTTTACCGACGAAGATCATTTTGGAACTATCGGCGGATCACTGAGTACTTACGCTACGCTGAACCGAAAATTTCCAATTACTTTGGCCTTGCGTTTTGGTGGATCCCATCTGGTCGGTGGCGACGAAGGTTTGCGGTTTTATAACTATCAAACCTTAGGGAATAATAGTTTTTTACGAGGTTTTAGAAACAATCGCTATTCCGGGGAAACGGCTATTTACGGAAACACAGATTTACGGATTTCTCTTTTTTATTGGAAAAATAAAATCCTTCCATTTGAATTTGGGCTAAACGGTGGCTACGATATTGGACGGGTTTGGCTCAAGGGCGAAAGCTCGGATGAGTGGCACGCGGTGAGTACGGCGGGTGTGTGGTTTTCTCCATTTAGACTCGCGGTGATCAATGCGTATTATAGTTTTACGAATAGCCGGGATGATGATACGTTTACGTTAAGGTTGGGGTATTATTTTTAGAAAATAATATTAAAATTCCATATTTTAAAAATAAATTGTTTAGATTACTCGTTTTAATAAAATACTCATACAATTAAAATTTTTACTGACTGAAACGACAAGCATGATTTCAAAATCATATAGATGTTTTTCGTGGAGACGAGTAATCGTCTCCATTTTGTTTTTTGGAGTAGCTATGGTTCAATCTATGGCCCAATCCGATCTTATGCTCAATGGCGACTTTGAATCATTAAATTTATATAATATTGAGGGTTCATTTAATATTGATGGAGTAGAAATAAAATCACTTAAAAGAAAAGATATTTTCCATGCTCGGTGGTTGATGGGCGATAGTATACAAAAAACATATGTAGCGTCCGCTCACTGGAATTTTAATGATGATTCTACGACTGTTGGGACTACCTTTTATTCCAATACTGGGAATGCAAATAATGGCTATGCTTTTGGTTCGATTACTCCATTTGCCAGAAGAGAAAAGACATTTTTTCAAACGACGCATTTGGCAGGGCGTACCTGCCAGCCTTTAATTGAGGGCCACACTTATCGTCTTTCCTTCTGGGTGAAATTTGCCAGAGGGAATATTTTAGTAAATCATATTGATGTTTTCTTTTCGGATACTATTCGTTTAAGAGATGGAATGCAAAAAGTGGATTTTAAAAGAAAAAAAATTATATCATTACCAGAAGAATCTTCGCCTTATCCGATAGAAAAGCTACCGAGTGATTGTAAAGTCCTGATTCCGGAAAGTACCATAAAGGGATATCAAAAAGTATCCTGCGAATATATCGCCCGGGGTGGAGAAACCTATATCTATTTTGGAAATTTAGATTATGAATTACCGGACAAGGTCCTGAAGGTAACGGTGGCTGATACTGGGAAGAAAAAGTGGCAAACGCCTTTTTGCGATTACTATATCGATGATGTTGAGCTGGTTAGTCAGGATGAAAGCGAAATTTGCGTAGAGCGTAAAAAGGAAACCTTGGTTACACTGGCAGATACAATTACTGATTTGACTCCTAACATGGAACCAAAACCAGTATTAAAAAAAGAAATTGAAATTGGAGATCAGTATTTCGCGTCTGGTAGCTACGAATTAAACGAGACCAATATTTTAGAATTAGAGCAGATTTTATCAACGATTGATTATGAACAAGTCAGTGTGATTAAAATCACCGGGCATACGGATAACGTGGGAGGACTAGAGGATAATCAGATTTTATCGCTAAAAAGAGCCGAAGCGATCGGGGAGGTCGTTCAAACATATTTTCCAAATATTCGATTGATTGGAATGGGAGAGACGCAACCTAAATATTCGAATGAGACCGCCGAGGGACGACTTAAAAACAGGCGGGTAGTGCTGGAATTGGTGGATAAAAAATAACCTGAAAATTTACTGCCACTCGTATAAATACCACCCAACATTCTTATCCTTTCCCTTCTTTAACTGTCTCGCTTTTTTATTTACATAATTTAAAATGATTTCATCCTCTCTGCCTTTTTCGCTTTTATAATGTGAAAATAACAACCAGATTTTTTGCCCGGTTTTCAGCGTTGAAAAATCCTTTCGCCAATCTTTGTAAAGCGGTTGACCGTAAATAGTCGGCGTGCAGTTGGGGTAAGCGGGGAGGTAGTACCGAAGTGCCGCGTCCGTGAAGGCATACGCATAGAATTCGTCGGTTGGCTGTCGATTTTTTTCAATGTCTTCCAAAGCCGTGGTGATTTCCTCCCGCTTGAATTTGGCCATATTGTGAATGGCGGTATTCAGAAAGGTTTGTAAGATTAGCAGACTTGCGACCAAGCCCACGATCCATTTGGTGAAGGCCCATTTTTTGATTTTTTTGTAAAAGTAAAATAACCCGAAACTGACCCATAATAAAATTGCCGGCCCCGTAAAAAGCAGTAGTCGCGGAATAGTAGAATACAGTCCCAATCCCGATGCCAGGAAAGCGAACAGAAATGGAATTACTAGTAACAAACAATGCGCAGGCGACGCTTTTTTCCAAATGGCATAAATACCGACAAGTGCAAAAGGTAAAGCCAGCCATTTGTAAAAAAAGCCACCCGGATTACCGAGAATTCGTAAAAAAGTATCCCCGTACCAGCGCCAGCTTTCCGCATCCCAAAATTTTAATGGCATAAAATATTCCGTATGATAATTGACCAGTCCTGTATTTTGGAGTGTTGGTAATATTTGTAAATAAAAGAAAAGACCAAAACTGATACTCCAACAAATAGCAGGGAGTACGATATTTTTTAACGTTTCTTTTTTGTGTAACATTCGCACCAACAAAGCCAGCCACACGCCAGCCAACATAAATACAACGGGTTGGGAAAACCAAATAAAAAGACTTCCCAAAAGACTGAGGTAAAACCACTTTTTTTTATTTTGAATATCGTCTAGTAAAATCAACGTCAAATAACCCATACTCACCGCGGCCAGGACATCCAAACTATACTGCTTTACCTCCGAAGAAAAATAAACCAGGTTGGAATTGAAAACAAAAAAGGCAAGAGCCATCACCGCAAATGGATAGGGTAGTAACGTACGAACAAGTTTTGCGAAAATAACCACGCCGAGCAATCCAGCCATCAAAGGTACCAGTCGCAAAGCCATCTCGTTGGTGCCCAAAATGCTTACGACCATTTTTTGTAAATAAATAAAAAATAACGGCGCGGACTGATCAAAGGGAAGCCCGTCGGCAAGTTGGGAGAAGGGTAGTGTGATAATACCCGTCGCGAGGTTGGCTTCGTCGTACCAAAGGTTGCGGTTGTGCAAAAACGGTATAATGCGCACCAGGAATCCCCAGCCGATCAGAATCGGGAAGAGGCGTTGGTAGAGCCAGTCAGGAATAGCGATGTTTTTTTGTGAGGTATGGATTTTTTCAGGTTGAGCAGTTGGAGTAATAAATAAATCTTTGCGCAAAGATAAGGGAAGTTTAAGAACTTAGTCCAATCGACTATTTGTTACACAATAATTTATTGCTCTCTTTAATTGGATCTGAGGGCGGGGTTCTCCTTTAAGCCTTTTTACCGAGAAGGTAGAAGTTAGAGGTGCGCGTGAGCATATTATTTTGAGCAAAGTTTACCTCGGCAGCAAGCAGAGGAAAGAAGTTGTTTAAAACCCTCGAAGTTAAAAGATCACCCGTACGAGCTTCAGCCGATTTCGCCGTTCACTCGGCACGATCACTTCGTTGGATGCAACCTGGACCGCATCCCGAAAACGTAATTTTATTTCCTGATTTTTGGTACTCATCACGCTATTGCGATCATATTCTCCGGTGCTGTTAATGACGTATTCGCTGACGGTGCTTTCCAGTTTAATGTCATCGTTAAAAAGGAGGCGAAGTTGTGAAGGTGTTTTTAAAATAAAGTAGCTGGAGAAGATAGCATTATCATCCTGCGAGTATTGTTTTTTGTGCAAAATTTGATTCCAGTGTGGCGTTCCGTCCGGGTGAACCGCGATGATGAAAACGTGGTCGTAATAATAATCTACAATATATCGTAAACCGTCCGCACCCACCAGACCACGACCCGCCGAAGCCATTCGCCGTTCGTATTCTTTGGTGCGTTCAAACATTAACAACATTCCGCCATCTTTTCTAAGTACAATGTCCTGAATGCGTACGTTTTCCAGTCCTTTAAAATCTTTTATAATTTTACCTTCCAGATCGGAGATGAGTTGCTCCTCAAAGATGTTGTATCTTAAGCGATATTTAAGAAAATCGTAGTCCGGAATATGTATAGAGAAATAACCTTCCGCTCTGCTTCTGCTTTTAACGGAGTATAAGCCACCGGCTACCAATACCTGATTACGATTATCGTAATCAAAAGAAATACTGTAA
This sequence comes from uncultured Saprospiraceae bacterium, assembly GCA_938015415.1. Taxonomy (GTDB): domain Bacteria; phylum Bacteroidota; class Bacteroidia; order Chitinophagales; family Saprospiraceae; genus JALZUU01. The sequence goes on along the minus strand of CALLPK010000091.1, from coordinate 24,591 downwards.
GTCAGCTTACTATCCATTGGTAATAAAAAAGCTTCAATGACTTCATTTTGTTTTCCGCACCGGTAGATCAAATAGTGGTGATCATCAATTTTATTTTTGCGATTATCTTTACTCATAATCAGGTACATGACTCCTTTATTGTTAAGGATCATCTCGATGTGCTCATTAAAAAACTGGCTGTCATCAATTTCAAAATTGGCCTCCCATAATACTCTTTTGTTAGCTAAATCGTAGGAGATAGCTTTGATGTTGCTTTGATTTTTGATGGTATAAATGAGTGCCTTTTTTTTATCTTCAGAATAGATCATCTGATGAGCGGGTTCTCCGAAGCTGGTAGGGTATTGTGCGATGGTAGCCGAGTCAATCATATTGGCTGCGGCGTCGTATTTTTGAATTCGAAGATATTCTTTTCTTTTCTTTTTATAATGGTAGATAATGCTGAAACTATTGCGATCAGGAATCATCCCTACAACTTCAAAACGTTTGTGTTCAAACTTTAACTCTTTGTTCCAGCTTTGGCGCATGCGCATGTCGAACGCCTGTATTTCTACTTTATTGGTCTGTTCCTCGTAGAGTAAAAAACGTTCACCCATTTTTCCAATAATATCGTACGCATTATCATTACGAATTGAAATCTCTTCGGAAACAGTGACCGTTTGGGCAACTGAAAAAGAAGAGAAAAGAAAAATTAAAACACTAAAAAGTAATAAAGATTTCATAATTTACAATTTTAATGCTGTTTAGTTATTTGGGCCCAGCACTCAACGATTATGTAATTGTCGATTGAGTGCATTTAATTCAATTCGTGTTTCGGTAATTTTTGTAGTATTGGCAACCTTCATCATCATCTGTTGTACTGCCGCCGGATCATTTACCTGAGTTACGAGACCATAGAGGCTCAAAATCTCTTGGTTGCATAATAATGAAATATAGTGTTCCTCTTTGACTGTTCTGGGGGTGATGGGGGTATTTTCTTTTGGCGTTGGTTTAAAATACCAGTGTATATACGGTATTCCTGTGGATGTAACCCCTGGTTTGGAAATCACCTCAATCTTTTTTCCCGACTTTTTTTCTATATATTCAGACTCAAAAGATACGAATTTTTTTAGAATTCCGGAATCATCTTTTGGCGATAAGTCAGTTTTCTGAAATAAATCAACGGGCGTGTTTAATAATTGCAAAAAATATCGATCCACTACGTAAATAATATCCCGGGTCGATTCCCGGGGATAAACGTCAGGGCCGGTAATATCTATGGTGTAAAAGCTTTCTTTTCCATTAAAAACCTGCGTATAGCCGCCAGACCAGTTAATATTTCCGCTGCGGTAATTAAGGTCTTTGGTGAGCGTCCCTTGGTCGTAGGTTTGCTCCTGCAGCAAAATTCCTTTTTTAGAATAGGTTTTAAAAACGCCATTCTTTTTTCCCATGGCGTAGGTACCCGTAATGGAGACCTCGCCGTTGATGTGCCATTCGGTAAAATCACCGTTTTCCATTCCGTCTTTAAAAATACCTTCTAATCGTTTATTTCCGTTAAAGTGCCAATTTTTGACCAGTCCATTTGCTTTACCATTTTTATAAGGAATCAGTCGCTCTTTAGCGCCATTATTAAACCACCAGTAATGTTCCCCTTCTTCGATAGCTTGACTAAAATAACCTTCGGATTGCTTAATTCCGTTTTCGTACCATTCGGTAACTACGCCATCTACAATACCATTGACATAAGTAGCTTCCAGTTTTTTCTTTCCGGATTCGTACCATCTTTTTTCCATCCCTTGCGGCGTTCCCATTACGTAGTTTAACTCAGCAATCTTTTTACCATTCATGGCCCATTCTTCTACTTTTCCGTCGACTTTTCCATGCTTGATAGGGACTTTTTTTGCTTTGCTCCCGTCACCAAACTTCTCGTAGGCGGTCCCGCTGTAGGGCTCAATGGTATTAGGCTGAAACAATTTGCCGTGATGGACATCAAGTTCATACCAGTCGATGTTTTTCTTGTGTTGGGAAAAAAGGGCTGATTGGAAAATTAGGAGACAGCTTAGCGTAAGTATATATTGCATCTAATAGAAAATTTATGTTTTGAATAGTACATCAGGAAACAAATTTAAACCTAAAATACCAACTTCTAAACGTATTTTCCCAGCTAGTTTATTGTAGGACTATTCTCTTTCAATATAACTCAACAAATCTACGATATCCTCATCTGTCAATTTCGGAAAAGCGTTCATTTCGCTATTGTCCCATTCCTTATACAGTGCCACGGCGTAAGCATCGCCGGTGGCAATTACCGCCTGTGAATTTTTGATCCAATCGTAAAGTATGGTTTCTCTTCCTGCCCACCTTTCTGTAACCCCCCGTAATGCTGGTCCGGTCATGTCATCTACCATATTTCGGCGGTGACAACTCGCACAGTTTTTCCGAAATAATTTTTTTCCACGAATTTGTTGTTCAGTTAATTTGGGCTTTTTCTGATGGTTGGTGTCGATAATATTATTAGTGAAATCTAACTTTGCTGGATAAAGCAAGTCTGGCTCCGGAAAAGGATAGCCAGCCTGCCGATTAATGGTACAAGTGCTGCTCCAGCAAAACAAAAACAGGGCAAAACAAAATAGGATGAATTTCATAATAGACGTTTTTGATTCCCAATAAAGTTACGCCTATATAAATATTCAGACAAGCACTGGGTTCTTCTTTTTTTATCTAAATTTGTTCTAAATAAAGTATACAATTGCAATATTCAATAATAACTTCAATTTTCTCTTTAACGTAAATATTGCTAGTTTGGACAAGTTGTCTTGGTAGAAAGCCAAGATAACGTTCAGATACAACGTTAACTCAAAACTTAATAATACCAACTCATGTCCAAACAACTTATCGAATGTGTTCCCAATTTCAGTGATGGATTAAATCCAAAAGTAATTAAACAGATTACGGATGAGATTCAAAAAATAAAAGGTGTTAAATTATTAGACGTTGATCCCGGTAAAGCCACTAACCGTACGGTGGTCACCTTCGTAGGTGAACCGCAGCCGGTTATTGAAGCGGGCTATTTAGCCATCAAGAAAGCGGGTGAATTGATTGACATGACCCAGCACCAAGGCGAACATCCACGGATGGGGGCTACGGATGTTTGTCCGTTGATTCCCATTGCCAATATCACGATGGAAGAAACGGCTAAGTACGCTCATAAGCTGGCCAAACGGGTCGGTGCGGATTTGAATATCCCCGTTTATATGTACGAGTCAGCAGCTACCCGACCAGAGCGTCGTAATCTGGCGACGGTTCGTTCGGGAGAATATGAGGGCCTACCCCAAAAATTAAAAAATCCCAACTGGAAGCCGGATTATGGACCGACACAGTTTAATGAACGTTCGGGGGCCACGGCGATTGGTGCCAGAGATTTTTTGATCGCTTACAATATAAATTTGAATACGACCTCTGTTCGTCGGGCGAATTCTATAGCTTTCGATGTGCGTGAAAATGGTCGGGTAAAAAGAGTCGGAAATAAGGTGACTGGCGCCATTGTCAAAGATCGGAAAGGCAATGCAAAGCGGGTACCGGGTAGCTGTAAAGGTGTCAAGGCGATCGGCTGGTTTATTGAAGAATATGGGGTTGCACAAATTTCTATGAATCTCACCAATATCCGATTAACACCGCTGCACGTAGCTTTTGAGGCTTGCCGCAAAAGTGCTAATAAAAGAGGACTGAGGATTACGGGATCGGAATTGGTTGGTTTAGTACCATTAAAGGTGATGCTGGATACTGGTAAATATTTTTTAAAACAACAAGAACGTTCGATTGGTGTCTCTGATACAGAATTGATTAAAATTGCTGTTAAATCGTTGGGACTGGATGAGTTGGGTACTTTCGATCCAAGAAAAAAAATCATTGAATACCAGTTGGAAGATATCCCGGATACGCCTTTAGTGTATAGTACACTAAAAGATTTTGCCGATGAAACAGCATCGGAGAGTCCGGCTCCGGGGGGAGGTTCTATCGCTGCGTACGTTGGTGCACTCGGTGTATCGTTAGGAACAATGGTTGCAAATTTATCTGCCCACAAAAGAGGCTGGGATGACCGCTGGGAGGAGTTTTCGGACTGGGCGGTAAAGGGACAGCAGCAAAAAGATCAGTTACTAAAACTGGTAGACGAAGATACTAAAGCCTTTAATGGAATCATGGAAGCGTTCCGATTACCAAAGTCTTCTAAAGCCGAAAAAGAATCCCGAACTGCAGCAATCGAAGCGGCTACTCGCCGGGCCATTGAAATTCCGCTGGCCGTCATGGAGCAATCATTGGCATCTTTTGAATTAATGGAAGCAATGGCTAAAACGGGCAATCCTAATTCTATTTCCGACGCGGGAGTAGGAGCACTTTGTGCCCGGGCCGCCGTACATGGTGCGTATCTCAACGTAAAAATCAACGTAGGAGGTTTGAAAGATAAGGCTTTCGCCAAAAAAGTGGTCAAGGATGGACTGGCCATGACAAAGCGAGCAGACAAGCTGGAGAGAGAAGTATTGAAAATAGTACACAAGGCGGTTCAGTAGGGGCGTATTGCAATACGCCCCTACTACAACCGCCCCAAAAGTTATAGAAATGATAAAACTATCCTAAAACGGTTCCTTTTCCGGGCATGAATACGTCTGAAAGGGTAGTTTTGAATGAAATCAAATGAATCGGCAAGCCTTTTGTCTTTATTGAAACACTATTTACTAATAGAAGTTATTTAACAACTTCATAGAAGTATTTTCTTAAAAGCTTCTTAGAAAACTGATACACCATGTTTAAAAATTTACTTTTTATAATTTTTCTCTCCGCTAGTTTTTCAGGGATAGCACAAGAGGATTACTCTTATATCTCTGACCGAAAATTTAAGGATCCAACAGATCTGATGGGATATGATTTTGTGCCTGGAATTATGGAAATCAAGGGAGAATCTCAGCAAGAGTTGAGTCCGGGAGAATATTCTTTTGGTGTTACCCAATCTAACCTTTTTGTGAAAGGGGAGGGGATAGAAGGTGTTTATAGTATCAATAATATAAATACGACCGATTATGGATATAAGCTCTTACTGATGAATGCGCGTAATCCAACGATTCAGGGACACCTCAAGATGGTGCTGAATAATCGGGCGCAGGTAGATGCTTTGATTTTTAAGCGAACGACCAATGAGCAGGAACTCATCTTCTACCAGGCGCAGATGCCGGAAGCACAGCGCAACGAAGAAGACGCGTTTTTTTCGGGTCGTTGGGAACAGGAGTTGGAAGATAAAGATAGTATTTGGGGGACGACCATCCGTCCATTTTTTCGAATCCATGAGGCACAACGAGGGGTACAGGAGCGATTGAGTTTTGGGGATAGTACAAGTATTGAATTTATTCAAACGGTGAAAATTATTGATAAAAGAAAAAAGAAGAAGAAAAAGAAAAACGAGGAAGTAGTAGAAAAAGTAGCGTTACCAACCATCGCCGAAGCATTGATGATGGATGAGGAGGAGCTGAAAGAAGCAGGGGTGAAACTGAAAGAAAGTCGCGTAGTGAAAGTACGGTCAATTCTGACTTATGAAGATGGAACTACCGAAGATGTAGTAACCGAATATGAGGTCAGTAAGATGACAGAACGAGAGGACGAAACGGCTGCACCTGATGGAGAAAGATATCAGATCGAGTTTGAATTGGAAAAGGGAGGTCCTTTTTATCTTTATCTGACGCCTAAGCGTACTTTAAGTGCTTTTGAGGCGGACGGTATTCGGTATTTGTTGAAAGGATATTAACCTTAGGCGATAGCCAAGGTTAAAATAAATTAGAGGTAATTCCCTATCTGGGATTACTTGGAAAATGCTAAAGAATAGTAAAGCCAGATTGAAAAAATCAATCTGGCTTTTTGGTTAGTAGATGGTAGTGGTGAACAATACCGGGGGATAAATTTGTTACGTCAGCGTCAAAGTTGTTGCTAAGTTTGTTGATGAGTAGGTCACTCTATAGATAAAGGACGTAACTTTGTTTCTTAACTTTTTGCACCGTGTACTTAGATTACAGTGTATTCAAAATAAAAGATCACCTTAAAATGCTTCCTCTACTTCAAGGTATACAAACCGGGCTCATACTTGCCATCATGTTGGGGCCGATTTTCTTTGCGCTCGTACAAGCGGGCGTGGAGCGGGGAATGCGGGCTGGACTGATGGTCGGACTGGGTATCTGGATCAGTGATTTGATATTTATCTTGACTGTATTTTTCGCTGCCTCTTTTTTGGTCACAGTAACCGAATGGTCTGGTTTTAAGGCGACCTTTGGATCAGTTGGTGGTATTATTTTGATTGGATTTGGGGTAGGAATGATGTTGACCAAGTCGAAGCCATTACCAGCTGTTAGTGAAGATCGTCCTGAGATTGGGGCAAGAACCTATTTGGGACTGTGGGCTAAAGGTTTTTTAATTAATACGATCAATCCATTTACTTTTTTCTTCTGGCTTAGTGTGATGAGTTTAATTATGCTGGGAGAAGACTATTCCACTGATTACGCTTCCCTGTTTTTTATTGGTGTAATGCTGACAATTATTCTAACGGATACGCTCAAGGTTGCTATGGCAAAATACATCCGTCGTTATATGACCGACCACCATATTCATATTTTGCGGATGGTAAGTGGAGCTGCATTGGTTATATTTGGTATAGTGTTGATGGTGAAGGTGTTTTTATTATGAGTTCCTTTTTTGTTAATTTTGACAAGCCCAATTAAGACCAAAAAAGGCTTCATAAAATAGTAAATGCACCTAAAATTAACAATCTTTTTTCATAAATACCGTCTTTTTTTGATCGGTATTCTTCTTCTCGCAGTTGCCAATAACATTCATTGGGGCAAAGACAAATATCAGCGAATAATCGAATCTGATGCGAAGGGATATTATGCTTACCTTCCGGCTGTTTTTATCTACCAGGATTTAAATTTTGGTTTTTTTGAGCAAATAGAAAAGCAATCCGCTTATCCTAATTTATATTACGATTATCGTCAAAGGACAGAAGGGAAATTTATCAATAAATATTATTGTGGAACAGCGGTTGCCCAGTTACCTTTTTTCTTTATTGCCCATCTACATTCGTGGTTGGCGAATCAGCCGCTGGATGGATACTCAAAATATTATCCGATCTGGGTCAACATCGGAGCTGTTGCTTATTTATTGTTAGATTTATTTTTCTTTGGCAGGATTTTGACTTTTTTTGATATTTCGAATACTCAAACGACGCTCCTGTTTTTTGCTGTGACGTTTGGCACCAACGTTTTTGTTTATACGGTGTTAGATCCTGGGATGTCGCATATTTATTCCTTTGCGTTGATGGCCATGTTTATGTATTATTCGATGGTTTTGTTTCGACGTTTTGGTCGCGAAGAAAAGGATGTTAAAGTCAGCAGAGGCTTATTTCTTCTTTTGTCCTTATTATTGGGAATGATCGTTTTAATTCGACCGCTCAATGGGTTGATTTTTTTGGCAACGCCCTTTTTATCTTTTAAATTTGAGCGATTTAAAAAAGCCACGCTGACGCTTTTTACCAATCCAAAAATTATATTTCCTTGTCTATTTTTATTTTTAGGAATAGTGTCGATTCAGCTGATTATTTATAAAATACAGACGGGTGATTTTTTTATTTATTCCTATGCGGAAGAAGGTTTTAATTTTAGTGACCCGCATATTCTGGATATTTTATTTAGCTATAAAAAAGGACTCTTCCTTTATACACCTTTGGCGTTTATTTCCCTCTTTGGCCTTTATTTCCCTCTTTGGCCTTTATTATTTGTTTAAAAATAACCGCTATCAATTCTGGTCATTTACGATCTTCTTTTTTGTGCTGACCTATTTCTTATCCTCCTGGTGGAATTGGTGGTACGGAGGGAGCTTTTCTTCACGGGTGTATGTAGAATATTTTCCAATATTGTTTATCCCGTTGGGTTTATTTTTGAAAAAAATAAAACAAAAAGCGGTGCTATGGTCGGTGATCATTGGATTGATGATTGTTTGTCAAATTCAGGTTTATCAGTTTCGATATTATATCTCTCACTACGAGAACATGACTAAAGAAAAGTATTGGGATAATTTTTTGAGAATCGACAAATTAATCCGACCGCCATCCAAAAATTAGGCTTAATTTTTTTATAAAAATTTAATGAATAATTATTTTTTTAATAGCCATCTTACCTGAGTCCAAGACAATTCTAAGGGTATATAATCCTGAAATTAATTCTGCTGCCTCAATTTTATGATGGTCGATTTGTGTTAGGTAGATAGTTTTAACTTCTTTACCCAATATATCGGTTAGAATAAGTAGAGCTCCTTGTTGTAAATCTGAAGTCAGCGTGAAATGATCCGTAATTGGATTAGGAAATAAGCGTAAGCCGATTTCTTCAAAAGTAGTCGGAACACTGGTCGTCGTAATGACAGATACATTAGAACGAGTAGAAACGATTTCCGAATTTCGAGTAGGATCACACGCTTCTTCTTTGATTACTTCGATTTGATAAAATAAATTAGTTCCACTTGGTGGAGTTAGGTCAGAGAAACTAAATTGGTTCGCAGGCTGCTGCGCAATTAATTGTAAATCATTATTGTTGGTTCCTCGTAAAATATTAAAAGTACCATATTCAAATCCAGCATAAGCATTCCAAAGTAAGTTGGTTTCTCCATTGATTCCTACATTACTAACTAAGTGGATCGTTTGATGTTGGTTAGATAAAGAAGATTCGTTACCGCAGCTATCTATTACGGAAATCTTATATCGATTACTATTTTGTAATGGATTAGAATTTTCATCTGTAAAGCTTAACGTTGGAGCTGCAAAGGGAAGGCTTCCAATTAACTCAAAAATGTTGGCTTGTGTGGTTTCTTTGTAAATATTGTAAGAAGCAGTATTGGTGTTGTAATTTCGTTCAAGATTAATTCGGTTAAACCCACTTGCGGAATCAATGGTAACCAAACAAATTTCTTCTGGTATAGGTCTGCTTATTGTTATGTTCAAAGTGTCAGAAAGTGTACATCCAATCTCGTCGGTAGTAGTGATATAGGTTAATTCGTCAACGGTCGTTGTGATTATTGGATCGGTACTGCCATTTGACCAGAGGTAATTGTCAAATTCACCAATAGCGTTTAGTGTAATTTCAGCACCACTACAATAAATAGAATCTGTCATTCCCTCAATTAAAGTAGTCTGCGTAGTCACTGGACAAATTGTGGTTATATAGTCAATAGTCGTATTGGAATTTAAGCTGTCGAGTGGATCATAGAAATTGATACTCAAAACATGTTGTCCTCCAAAACCATTTGGTTCTATGGTGTGTAAGAAAAATTCAAGCGGATAGAATGGTTGATCTAACGGGAGTAGGGTACTGCCGGTCGTCGGAACAAGAGTTGTAAATCCTTGATCAATAATATGTAAATCGTATTCTATGGACCATTCGGCTGGCCAAGTATTCTCAAGGATCGTCCAATTAATAGTAACATTCTCAAAACGATTATTAACGAAATCTCGAATTGGATGATCTGCAAAAAGCGGCTGACCTTCTTCCACTGTAATAAAATCCGTAGAAATTTCTTCAGGGGTAATTAAAAAACTAGGTCCGCTAATACCAAGCTCAACGGTCGTGATAAAAGTCAGAATTTTTGCGGTATTTAAGCTGTCCAAGGGATCGTAAACAACGATTTCTGTAGTGGCTGTACCACCAGTGTTATTGATATCCATCACCATCAGATGATAGGATATAAACTCCGTAGCATTGGCAGGTAAAAATAAGTCTTGTTCAAAATTCTCCTCACAAAAAATACCATTTGCATTACACATAGAACCCCATTCCAATGGTAATTCATGACTAACGAAATTCCAACGTAATTCTAAATCTTGCTCTAAACTATTATTAAATATTTCTACCTCATGGTAAATATCTAAAGGGAGTTGACTGGCCTCAGAAAGATGGATCTCTTGGAAAATGGTGTCTGCGAGAAAACTAAAACTGGGTGGTGGAGTAGGACTTGGCACAATATCTAAACAAAGGTTGTCAATATAATTACACTGATTAGAACCGTAAGCAATTCCAAAAATCTGATCACCTGGAACTAAAAAATCAACAGTTTGCGCAGCTCCTTCTGTACAAACTAACGTAAGCTGATGTGCAGAGAAATCTAAAATTAATTCAATAGGATTAAAAGCATTACTTTGACTGTAGCATATTTCGAAAGTATCACTGCCAATAATCAGTAGACTATTAGAAATCGAAATTTCACTAAGCTTTACTAAATTATTATCATCGACAAAGGATTCTAAAAATTCTAAAACGAGCCCACCACATTCATTATAAAAGTCAAAACGAAGTGTCAAACTATCTAGCTGATTTTCATTTAATACTTGAATGATTTGTGGTCTAAAAAAATTAGCTTGAAGATCTAAAATATTTCCTTCTCCTGATCCAAAATCCGCAATACAGCCATCTTTGGAATCTTCTGAATATAAAATCCAATCACCATTGCTTTGTGCTACAATTCCAGATCCATTACAATTCGTGGAGCTGTTAGGAGTAAAACTTTCAAAATCTTCAAAAACCAAATTGCAGTCTTGAGCATTTCCAAAAAATGAAAAAAATAAGATCAGAAAGAACGGAGTAAAAGTTTTCATATTATTTATTTTAATGCTTTATTTCTTTTTCTCAATATTCAGACCAATGTTGAATTTTTATTTTAAAATATTATATTTCAAAATACAATAGATCGCCCGAAATCCATCCCGCCAACCAATTTTTTTCCCTTCTTCATACGTTCGGCCATAGTAAGAAATACCTACTTCGTAAATTCTAACATTTTTTACTCGGGAAATCTTTGCTGTCACTTCTGGCTCAAACCCAAATCGTTTTTCAGTTAACGAAAGTTGCTGAATCATCGGGGTTCTGAAAAGTTTATAACAAGTCTCCATATCCGTCAGATTTAAATTGGTAAACATGTTGCTCAAATTCGTCAACCAACGATTACCGATCGAATGCCAGTAAAATAAAATTCGGTGCGGCTTGCCACCGATAAAGCGAGATCCATATACTACATCGGCAAAATCATCCAGAATCGGCTTAAGCAAAATATTATATTCTTCCGGATCGTATTCTAAATCTGCATCTTGAATGATCAAAAAATCGCCCGTTGCTTTTTGGATGCCCGTGTGCAAAGCAGCGCCTTTACCCTGATTGACATCGTGTTTGTAGTATTTGATTGGTAAATCCGGATTGGCTGCCTGGTAGCGGAGAATCGCTTCTTCGGTTTGGTCGGTCGAACAATCATTGGCGATGATGACTTCTTTTTTCAAACCACCGATCAACTGCACTGCTTTGACTTTGTCCAGAATAAAATGAATCGTACGCGCTTCGTTATAAGCGGGAATAATAATAGATAAAACTTGAGACATGTATTTTTCTTTTTCTCTTTGCAAGCATGTTATAAATAATCTGAATGTTTAACCCAAAACCCAACTAAGATAAGGTCATCTCTTCCAATCGTTCATTGTATTTATTCACTTCTTTATCCATCAAATGAAACCAAAGTGGTGGAATTAAAGCGATAAGGATTGAGGTAGGATAACCATAAGGAAGCTGTGGACTTTCCTCCATTCGTCGCAGAATTTGGTATTTACGATTTGCTTTATAATGATGATCTGAATGTCGGGTCAGCTCGTACAAAAATATTCGGCCTACTTCGTGGTCCGAATTCCAGGAATGATGTGGAGATACCTTTTCGTAACGACCAGAAGCCAGCTTTTTTCTACGCAAACCGTAATGTTCTACGTAGTTAATGAGTTCTAACATTACAAACCCAAGTACCGCCACCGCAATGGCAAAAGGCACAACCATCCAACCAAAGTACAGACCAATGGAAATCAGATAGGTTGCTTGTATAAGGTGAAACCAAATCATTTGATTACGCCAGTGGAAAGTAGGTAATCCAAATTTTTTCAAACGCCCATTTTCTATGTTCCAAGCGCTGAGGTATCCACCCAATGCGGAGCGCACGATAAATCCGTAGACATTTTCTCCCCGGCGCGCCGAAGCTGGATCTTCGTCCGTTGCTACATTTTTGTGGTGCCCAAGATTATGTTCGATATTAAAATGCATATACAGCGCCGTCATCAGGAGCATTTTATTCATGGTTTGCTCAACGGGGTTATTTCGGTGGCCCAACTCGTGCGCCACATTGATCCCGATGATAGAAACGATAATTCCTACGTTGAAGGTCATACCAATAATCTCGGCAGTACTGTGTAATCCGGCAGCTACCGTAGAAAAAAAGTACCATAGCAGGCCAAACAGGAGTGGTATGTTGAGATAGAGTAGAAAGTCAAAAAAGCGATTAGAAAGCCGTTGTGGCTCTGCTTCTACTGGGAAATTATCGGTAGATCTGGGCAGAACAGATTCTAATACTGGAATCATCACATATCCTACATAAATTGCTCCCGGTGACCAGATTCCTCCATAATAAATACCAAAATATGCCGCCAAAGGAGCAATATAGGCCAGTAAATACTTTAAATCTTTCATCTGAATGGATTGTTTCCTATCTTTAAGAGCGTTTAAATCGTAAAATTTTTTAAAAAACGGTGAACTACTCGCAGAATCAGGTGTAAAACTAAGAGAATCGGACAACGTAGACAATTATTAGCTACGTTATAAATTTACTTTGTAAGATAAGTAAAACATAAATCAGGAACAAGCTCTGAAAATAAATCGCTCCGTGGAGCGGAAAAAAAGAAAATGAAAAAATTCTTTCTACCCTTATTGTTATTACTTTCTGTCATGGGCTTGACCCAGTCGGCAGAAAAGCTTCGGTCCTTCACCCAATCCAGTACCGGATGGGAGAATTACCGAGCGGCGGGTAGATTACTGTATCAGTCTTTTGGCAATTTATTTTCAGTGGCCCATGTGAATGAAAATTCGAATGAAGAAGCGGACCAGACGAGAGAGGCGGGGCAAAACCCCATCCTTTACGTCTCTAACCATATTTCGAATTCAATCGTGATCTCCGGCTCGTCCGTGGGAATTGTTCAACAAGTATTATCTAATAGAATAGCACAATGGTTGATTCCGGTTAAAATTACGGGAAGTCACCAACAAACGGACCGTGGACCCGATCTTGCGGCTGGCTTCAGAATATTTATGGAGATCGTGGAACGTTTTTCAAAACTCAATTTGCTGTTTTGAATGTATCGTTTCACCGGGTCAATTGACCTTTCTTAAGTTTCCAATATTTATGATTAATCTATTAAAAAACTACAAAAAATATTCCGACGAAAAGCTAGTACCATTGGTGGTAAAAGGCAACGAGCGGGCTTTTAACGAGTTGTACAGTCGTTACGAAAAAAAGATGTACCGCTTTTTTTACCGAATGCTTAATCGGGATACCGAACGGGCCAATGACCTTTTGCAGGATTTATTTATTAAAATTATTGAAAAAGGAGATCGGTTTGATACCGACCGGAAATTTTCAACCTGGTTGTACGCGGTCGCCGGTAACCTTTGTAAAAACGAATATCGTCGCGTCGAGCGTTTGACGAATAATCAGGAAAAAATGATTACCGACGTACGGCCCGGACTGGACAATGAGATGGATTTTTATCTGCCCAACGCAATTGACCGTTCGTTGTTTACCACCCGATTGACCGATGCCTTAGAAGAATTAGAAGACATACACCGCACCTGTTTTATATTACGTTACCAGGAAGAATTATCCATCAAAGAAATTAGTGAAGTGATGGAATGCCCAGAAGGAACGGTAAAGTCCCGACTTTACTACGCCCTCCGAAAGTTATCAGATAAGCTGCAGGTTTTTCGACCCGAAGCATTAAAAAAAATGAATTATGAGAAGCAGGCCGGCTAATATAGATCGACAGATAGAGCAGCTGATGCTGACAAAAAGTTATACGCAATTAACAGCTGAAGAGATCTTGCTGTTGGAGGAAAGGTTTTCTCCAGCGAATTATGATGCTACGCGTAAAACCCTTTTGGCAGCTACGGATATGTTTGCCAGAGATTTACCACTGCCGAGCCCAGAGGTGAAAGCTAACTTGTTAAAAGTACTTGCTGCTCAAAAGGAAAAATCTACCAAATCGAATTGGTGGAGTACTTTGCTTAACTATCCCGTTCCAGCGTGGCAGCCTGCATTGGGCGTCAGTTTGGTACTGCTCTACTTCTTTGCCCCGTGGACCGGCACCCAAAATTTTTCCGACCAGAATGTCTTTGCCCTTCAGGAAGCGGATATCGTGCAGGAAGCGGTAGCACCCGGTTATTTGGCTGCTTCAGTTCCAGCAGTAACGGCCCCTGTACGCCGCAAAAACGTTGGCCCGATCTCCTCAGATTTAACGCAAAAACATACCATCCTGGATACGCTGCAGGAAGTTGCTCAAACGATCCAGCGTACTTTTCATGCTGTCGCTGACCCACTTGCAGTTCCGGCGATGCAGTTGTCAAATTCCGTTTTTGCGGCTAATGATACCGCTGAAATTCGTCCACAGACGATGGAACAATACTGGATTGATCCGGTACATATTATGGCGGTGCAGGATCAGAGTAGACGGTTGGTAAGTTTTTAGTAATTAAAAAAATATTGCGCTCAGGCATAACTAAGAAGGATGCTCTAATCCACTCTTTTCTCAACAATTTTCCCGCTCTTCGTGTTAGTTCTCCTTATAGGATGGGTCTATGTACCCAACATTCGTTATTTTTGCCGCCACAAAAAAATATTATGAGCAATAAGAATCAGTTTTACGATCTGAAAGTAAAAGACGTAACCACCGAAACCGCCGAAGCGGTATCCATTAGTTTTTCTATTCCTACTGAGCACCAGGAGTTATTTCAATACGAAGCCGGACAATATCTGACCCTGCGATTTGAGATTGACGGCAAGGATGTACGCCGAGCTTACTCTATGTCGAGTAGCCCTTTAGATCATACGACTACGGTAACCGTCAAGCGGGTAAAAGGTGGTCTCGTATCTAATTATATTAATTCTAATTTAAAACCTGGAGGGAATGTAAAAGTGATGCCACCACAGGGGAAATTTACCACTGATTTTTCTGCTGAAAAGCAACGGGACTTTTATCTTTTTGGCGGTGGAAGTGGTATTACGCCACTAATGTCTATTTTAAAAACCGTATTGGAAAATGAACCTAAAAGTACGGTGAACCTCTTTTACGGAAATCAGGATGAAAACAATATTATTTTTAAATCAGAACTAGATCAGCTGGAAAAAAAATACCTGGGACAGCTAAACGTAGAACATATTCTCGCCGATCCAATCCGCGAGAAACCTACGGGATTTACGGCTTTTCTAAAAAAAGGAAAAATCACGTGGCCGGGTAAAGTAGGTGTACCGGATAGCGCCAATACCAATGCGTTTCTGGATACCCATCCGCCACGTAGTAAGGATTCGATTTATTTTATTTGTGGTCCTGGCCCCATGATGGATAGCGTAGAAAGTGTTTTATTGAAAAGAGGCCTAGATGCCAAGGTGATCCACATCGAACGATTTAGTTCTACACCTCCACAGGATCAAAAGGCAGGATCGGATGCGGCAGTTGCCGGCGTTACAGGAGCAGCAAAATTGACAGTTACTTTAGATGGTAAAACTATAGATTTGGCGATTCCCGAGGGAAAGACGATTTTGGATGCGATGTTGGACGAAAAAATTGAACCTCCATATTCCTGTACTTCGGGGTCTTGTTCTACCTGTATGGCCAAGGTGAAATCGGGTAGTGTGAAGATGGATGCTTGCTACGCATTAGACGACGATGAAGTAGAGGACGGCTTTATTCTGACTTGTCAAGCCCATCCGACTACGGCGGAGGTGGAAATTAATTTTGATATTTAATTTTAAAATAAGAGGGGGGCAGCTGATTTAACGAACTAATCACTCATATCAAAAAGGACAATCTTAGCGGATTTGTCTTTTTTCTGTCTAAAAGAGCCTTTTATAGTGTGACAGATACGCTACTATTCCTTTTTTATAAAACAAGTCTAATAAAATAATATATGTTAGAAATATTCTTTATCTTTGTACTGAATTTCCCGAAAGGGCATTCGCCTTTCCAAAAATCACCTTGTTTTTAAAGAAGTTGTTAAACAATTTCATCAGTATTACACCCATTTCGTTGCTCCTTTTGATACAGGTAACGAGGTATGCAAATTTTAAACCATGCAACATATGAGACTCGTTTTGATAACGCTGTTATCAATCCTGTTCCTTGCGTCCGTACCAGTTACGGCACAAAACCTTCAGTGGTTTGCCAATGATCACTTTCAACTACTGGAAGCTCCCGATGATGTCCTCTTGGTTACTTACCAAAAACAATCCTGGGAGGCATTCACGCTTTACGTAGGGGAAACAGATTTTTCTGAAAATACATTATTTGCTTTTGCGGTACAGTCCGCTGTTCCCACCACATTAAGAATTGACCTGATGGATTCGGAAGGAAATCAGGCTGCTGGAACTTCTACCGCAATAAAACTGGAGGGAGGCCCTGATTTTGTGGAAGTTAAGTATGATTTTAAAAAAATGTCTCCAAAGGTAGACCTGACGAGTATCAGCCATTTTCATTTCTATGTAAATCCAGGAGTACCGACAACTGGCGAGTTATTGATTAAAAATATTAAACTTCCCGAAGTAAACACGATAAAGGACGAAACCCCTATCCTTGTTTTTCCTAATCCTGTCACTGATATTTTAAAAATAAAAACGACGCGTCAATTATTTGATGAAATAGTCCTCATTGACATTCAAGGAAAAGAGGTTGTTCGTCAGCAAATGACCGCTACAAACTACCATGAGTGGTCCCTCATTGATTTATCGAAAGGTATTTATCAGTACCAATTAAATTATCAAAATAAAGCAGTAGCATCTGACCGCTTATTAGTTGAATAAAAAAGGATTAAGTAGTTTTCATAATTAGTCGACTAACTAGTTTTTTACCATCACTATCAGAACATTCCCAACTCATGAACAAGCTATACCCCATTTTTAAATTAATCGTATTATCTGTTCTCTTCTTTATTATTTCCCTTTCTCAGGGGGACGCGCAAACGTTAATTCCCATTACTTCTTCTCAAATTTTCACCGACCACAACGCCGAAAATTTATTTGACGGAGATTTAGAAACGCACTGGGATGCAGGATGGGATCTTGCAGACTATCCCGCTTTTGCGTATGTAGATCTTGGAGGGAGTTACGAATTGAGTGAAATTCAATTATATGATTTTGCTGGTGATGGTCAGTTTAAAGTCTTTGCGGGAAGTCCAGATAATTGGGATTACAATGCCATTGCAGTGGACGGTTTGGGAAATTATGGGGTTTGGAACTCGCATACTTTAAATGTTACGACTACGCATCTTCTTTTTAGAATAAAAACGCCTCGATCTCGGGTCGCAGAAGTCAGGATTTACGGCACAGAAACAGGTAATCCTACCCATGAGGAAATTATTTTTACTGCGCCATCTACAGTAACCTTGACTGAAGGAACCACGGAGACAGTTGCCGTTCAGGCTACTAATGCCACGACCCTTTCCGCGGAAAGTCTGCCGGGATTTATCAGTTTTAATGACCTTGGGAATGGAGATGGAAATTTTAATATAGAACCTGAAACAGGAGACGCAGGGACTTACAATCTTACGCTCAATGCAACTAACCAGAATGGTCAAACAGCATCTGCAACGATGAATGTCATCGTAGAGGCAGCAGATGATCCAGGGCCTGGACCGACCGAAGGAGAAGAGACGCTCTGCGAAATATCCACGGCACAATTAATCTTTGGCGGTGGTGATCCGGGAAATTTGGTAGACGAACAGGACGCTATCGATGATCCAGCTAACGGCCCTGGAGGAAATCCATTAAATTTTTGGTTTCCAGGTTGGAAGTCCCGCTACTATCCTGCGGAAGGCTACCTTGATTTGGGCGCTACCAAAACGCTGACCCGTATCTTTTTAAGAGATATAAACGGAACCGGTAATTTTAAAATATACGCAGGAGCACCGGATAACTGGGAAAGTACGCCTATTGTCGATGACAACTTACAGGCGTATCTTAGCTGGACCGAACATACGACCCCAGTTACGACTCGTTACCTAAAAGTAGTGATGGAAGATCCAAGTTCCAAAGTTTCCGAATTAGCTATTTATGGGTATTGTGGAGAAGAAGTTGTCACGGATAATATATCGCCTGCTAAAGTGAAAGACCTTTCAACGTCGATTGTTACGGCCCAGTCTGTTCAGCTAACTTGGAAAGCTAGCGGAGATGATGGAAATTCCGGAACGGCGACTACTTATGATTTGCGCTATAGTACGAGTCCGATTCTTGGAAATTTTTCCAGTGCTATCAGAGTAGAGACTGGTGCACCTCAGTTAGCAGGCACCAACGAAACTAAAACGATTATTGGTCTTAATTGTAACACTACTTATTATTTTGCCATTCGCGTAAGCGACGAAGCGGGTAATAAGTCTTCTCGTTCTAATATCGTAAGTACGACTACTGAGTCGTGTGAAAATCAAGAAGGGAAACAGATTATGTTAACCCTCAATCAAGCAGTTGGGGATATAAATGTTTCAAAATCAAAGCTCAAATATAATAAGGATTTTGCTTACAGTTTTACGGTGGACGATGGAAGCATCTGGGATTATTATATCGCTTTTCCACTCATTAATGGAGGAGAGTCTGGCTTTCCTCCCACCAATCCAGAAACACCCTGGTTTGATTTTCCGGATGATCCACATATTCAGGAAGCAGGATTTAGCTATAGTGATGGTTGCGGCAATGAAGTAAAGTTTAAAGCAGGGTTGGCTTTGAACACAAGAAAAGCAACCAATACAATTACAAATTATCATATTACCTGGGATAATATTCGGGAAGTCTACGATAACGACTGGGATATTTTTAGTCATGGCCATAACCATTGTAACAGTGGTTGTAATTATGATGAAGAGATAGAAACCAACCGCGACATCCTGGAAGATAATTTAGGATTTTTACCAACGCATTTTGTTGTGCCTTCCGGCAATACTAATTATTATGATGCAGCGTTTGACAACGGGATGGTAGCAGTGTACGACCAGAGTTCTCAGTTGCCTGGGTTTCACGGATTACAGGTAGATGGATCATTAGACTATGACGAATTTTTTATGTACCGATATCCCTTGGAAATATCAGATACTCCTTACGGGGAAGACCTGGATGAGATTGCTGGTTTAGCGGGTGACGGAGATCATTACTGGATTGCCGAGTTTGCACACACAATTGGCCATCCGCAGGGAGGAGAATATCATATTCGGGTGGAATACAATGATTTTAAAAGTTATATGAATTATATTGAAAACGAATACGGAAAGCCCTGGTCTGATAAAAAAATCTGGATGGCGCCGATGCAGGAGGTTTATGAATACCTGCGCGTACGGGATGCGGTGGACCTATCCAGTAGTCATCAAGGTAATACGCTGACGATTTATCTGGACGATGAAGAGGTTCCTTCGGATCTTCGACGATATGCTTTAAGTCTGATTATTGATTTACCGAGCGGCGTTAATATTTCGGAGGTAGTGCCAAATGGGGTAGTGGTAGAATCCTATAATTCAGAAACCGGGTTGTTGAATTTGCGGTGGGATTAATGTGGTTGTTTTAACGTATCGTTACATTAAAACGCAAATACCTCAATCCGCAGATCTATTAATCGTTAATCGATACCCGGTTGTTTGATTTCCACTCCTTCGCTGGATTTACTTTCCCGAACCATTTCCCGGACATCGGCGAGTAGTTTTTTAGCATCGTAGATGATTCCGTCTTTGATGGTATACTTAACACCGCCGACGCGAACGATTTCATTTTCTTCGGTTAATTTGATGGCGCCCGTCCCGTAGAGTACTTTTAGATTTCGTAGTGGGTTTTCTTCTACGATGACAAAATCCGCTAATTTGCCCACTTCCACAGAACCGATTTGATCGTCCATCCCTAGTGCTTCGGCACCATTTAAGGTGGCGGATCGAATCACTTCCAACGGATGAAACCCCGCTTCGCGTAGTAATTCCAGTTCGCGGATATAAGCAAAACCGTAGAGTTGAAAGATAAAACCGGAATCTGATCCAGCGGTCACGCGTCCCCCTCGGTTTTTATATTCGTTGATAAAGGTCATCCAGAGTTGATAGTTTTTTTTCCAGTCTACTTCTTCTTCTGTTCCCCAGAAATGCCAGTACGATCCATGAGACTTTTTACTTGGTTGATAAAACCGCCATAGACTAGGTAAGGTATAGTCCTCATGCCACTCTGCTCTCCTAGCTCTGTGTAGATCACGACTAGCTTCATAGATATTAAATGTAGGATCAATCGTGAAATCAAGTGAGATCAATTCATCCATAATCTTATTCCAGTGATCGGAGAATGGTTTAGCAGCTTGTTTCCATAATCGTCCCGCCTCTCCAAATCTGTGTTGCTCATTCTGATAGTTATAGTCTAGAGGATAATTCTGCAAAGTCTTGTCTTCGAAGAGAGCTTCTGGTAATCCGTACCAGTGCTCCATGCTTGTGAGGCCTGCATGAGCAGAGTTTACCACATTCCATCTTCCTACTTCTAGTTGCGCATGGTGACAAGCAGAGCGTAAACCAAGTCTCTTGTTTTCTTCCAAAGCAGGGCCAAATAACTTAGGCGGAAGACCAAAGAACTTAATACCATCTGCACCCTTAGCAGCATTATCTCTAACCCATGCTCTGGCTTGCTCGGGAGTAGCTATTGGATCTAAAGACCCAGCACCAAAAGCTGTATATGCCTGGATTCTAGGAGCCGTAATTTTATTTTCTTCACTAAGCGCTTTATGTTTTAATACCCAGTCAAGTCCGTTGCCGCAAGACGGATCTCTAATTGTGGTGATTCCATGAGCCATCCAAAGTTTAAATACATATTCTCCTCCTGCTCCTTGCCAGCGTCCACCTATATGCCCATGCATATCTACAAATCCAGGCAAAACAAATTTTCCTTCCGCATCTATTTCCATACCTCCTGGCTTGAGTTTAGTTCTTCCAGCTGTATCTATAGGTACTCCAGGGTAGCCTACTGTTTTGATATTTTTGATGATGTTATCCTCTATAATTATATCAACTGGTCCAATCGGGGGTGCACCAGTACTATTTATCAGAGTAGCACCTCTAATAATCAATTGATTAAATGGACCTTCACCTTCTGATTTGATTTCTACATCTCCTACAGGTGCTTGTGCGATGATAAGAGGGCAGCTAAAGAAGACAATTGCGATAGCTGCTAAAAGTAATTTTCTCATAATTCGGGACTGTTTACACTTAAATGTATGCAATTAGAATAAAAAAAAGTGTGCTCAGACTATCAGAAGGTTAATTAATCAAGGTAGGAATAGGCAAATAAATTTATAACGGTAAAATAAGTTGAATAACTTAAAAATAAGTTATACATTTATTTTAAGCTTATGAAACACTTGTTATTCATAGTATTTATGGTTGTTGGATTGACTGGATATACACAGTCTACATCTGATAGTTTACTAAACTTAGCCAATTCATATTATGCAACTCAAGACTATCAGAAAGCTATTGCTTCATTTGAACAAGTACTTAAAATTGACAGTAGCAGCATAGAGATTCTATACAAAGCAGGTGCCGCTTCCCAGCGTCTAGGAGACTTCAGGTCAGCGAAAGAATATTTATTGAGGCTAGAGAAAATAGATACCATAAACCATAGTTATGCGAGACCATTAGCATCTATTTATGAGACAGAAGACAATGCAGCAAAAGCCATAAAATACTATACTAGAATTTCAAAATTGCAACCTAATAATGCGCTGTATTATAGGAAGTTAGGACAACAATATTTCAATGCTGGAGAGACTGGAGATGCCTTCACCAATTTCTCAAAAGCTTATGCTCTAAATGAGAAAGACTTTTTTACCATTCAAGGATTGACTGATATATTCTTTGTCAATAAGCAGTATACAGCCGCAGATGCAGTATTAAAGAAAGCCATAGAATATGATAGTGAAAATGTAAAACTACAGATGATATACGCAAGTAGTAAGTACAAACAAGCTCACTACGATACTTCAGCAATGGTACTTTATAACTTGAGGGGCAAAGTAGATTTTAATAATTACTACAACAAAATGCTTGGGTACTCACTCATGCAAATTGATTCTACAGAGCAGGCTATCAGATATCTGCGAAAGTCATTAGTGAATGAAGGAAACCCAGAGATTGCACATTATTACTTAGCTCGTGCCTATGAAGACATGGACGATTTAGAATATGCTACTCACCACTTGGAAAAAGCTATAGAGTCAGGTATTTCTAAAAATATCAAATCATATCACAGCAATCTAGCAAGGCTATTAGAGCGAGAAGGAAACAAGAGGGGTGCGATTAAACATTATGAAGCCGCGCTTAGGCATAGTGATGATCCGATATATCTATTTCACCTAGGACGTTTGACCGACGAGTACTACAAAGATAAAAGTGTAGCAATCAGATACTACGATCGGTATGCCCAGAGCAAAGATGAAAACATAGAATATAAGAGATATGCCGTAGATCGTAAACAGTATCTACGAGAACAACAACATTTTAATACGAGCAAATAAAATATAGTATGCAAAGACTGACAAAAGCAGAAGAAGAAGTAATGCAAATGTTTTGGGATCAAGGAGATTCTACAGTAAGTGAGCTTATCAAAGAAATGAAGCCTCCCAAACCTCCACATAGCACCATATCTTCTATTGTACGCATCTTAGAAAAGAAAGGTTTTGTTAACCATAAAGCCTTTGGGAGAACCTACTTGTATATGCCTATCATTAAAAAAGCAGACTACAGTAAATTCTCGCTAAAGCGATTGGTATCCAATTACTTCGAGGGGTCTATGAATGAGCTTGTCTCTTTTCTTGTAAAAGAAAATGATATGACCCTATCAGAATTGACCGAGGTAATCGATAAAATGAAAAACGAAAAATAAAAACTATGCTACAATACAGTTTAGAAGTTGGGATATGCTGGGCTATACTTTACTTAATATATATTGCCTTTTTGAGAAGAGAAACATTCTTCTCTATCAACAGGTGGTACCTTCTTGGTTCCCTTATTGTAGGATTATTGATCCCAGTACTAAGGACAATTCCTATTGCATTTCGAGAGGAAGTAATTGTAGTAAATGATGCACTTTATTTTATTGCTGCAGGACCAGAGTTGATTGCCTCTAACTTTGTTAGCCCAGAAGAAGCTAAGAGTATTTTGACAATGAGTAATCTGTTGTTATTAGTCTATAGCCTGGGTGTATTGTTTGTGGGGAGTAGACTAGTAGTTGGACTTCTTAAGATTAATAATCTTTATACATCAGGGAAGCGCACTAATAAAGGAAGCTTCATATTAGTAGAGACACCAAAGTTTCATCTTCCATTCTCATTTCTTAATTGTGTATTCTTCAGTAAAGAAATGCCAATCAATAGCAACATAGAAAAAATATTAAAACACGAATTAGCTCATGTGCAATCATGGCACACCCTCGATGTGTTATTCATAGAGGTGTTGCAAGTGGTATTTTGGTTTAATCCGCTAATCGTGCTTTACAAAAAAGCTATTAAGGAATCTCACGAGTACGTAGCTGACGCAAGTGTACTCCAAGATACCTCTCGAAAGATCTACGGCCAGATCTTGCTGAGGCAATCGCAATCCGGACTTCAGATTGCCTTGGCAAATCATTTTTTTCATTCACACATTAAAAATCGCTTAACTATGATGAAACAGAAAAAATCTAAACGGCCAGCGCTCGTAAAGTATCTATTTGCTTTACCTGCGATTTTATTGCTTGTAATCTTATTTCAAAGTCAGACTGTTCCTAATCCTGAAGTCGAAGAAAGTCAAACTACACAGGGGATACGTTTATTCGAAGGGAAAGAAACAGACATGACTTTTGAGGAAAGACAAAAGTATAAGGGAGTGGAATTTCTCTCGGAAGAAAGAGCAGTTGAAATTTTAGGTGAACGAGCACGTGGAAGACACGTGGTCAATATTCTTGACACCAAGGATTATGTGTTTAATACACCTGAGGTTAAAAGTAAAATTTATCACTCAGAAACTGGTTGGAGATTTAGCTATACATCTGTGGAAAGAGGAATAATCAAAATCAGATCAAAGGACAAAGACTTTAAACGAGGAGAAATAATTGAATATGAAAAGGAGAACGAAAAGCTAGACATATCTCTCCAAAAATTTATCGATGAATCTCAAATCTTTCAATTATGGGCGGTTGGAGAAAACAATAATAGTATTGAAACAGCAATGATAGACTTCATGACAGGAGCTGCATTTGATCCTTTTAGTCAAGAAGCTATACCAACTTTGATTCCAATACGAAAGGAAGACCTGAAAAAAGATATTGATAAATCATCAGGGTATGGGATGAGGATGCATCCAGTATTAAAGAAAAGTAAAAAGCATAACGGTATTGATCTCATTGCCGAAATGAATACACCAATTTATGCAGCAGGTGATGGGGTAGTGAATGAAGTTAGATACGATAAAGACTATGGTAACCTAATCA
>CALLPK010000090.1 GCA_938015415.1 uncultured Saprospiraceae bacterium | reverse complement strand
TGTTCCCGCGGGCGATGCGAGTGCCGTAACGGTAACGGATAACTGTAGTGCTTCGGCAGATATCACAGTAGTGGTAAATGACGTAACCACACCCGGCATTTGCGCAAATACGTATATGATCACGCGAACGTGGACAGCCACGGACGAATGTAATAATAGCTCAACGGCGATTCAAACGATCACGGTAGAAGACACGAGGGATCCAGTTATTACGAATGTACCAGCAGCGACCACGGTAGAATGTGATAATATCCCAGTTGGCGATGCGAGTGCTGTCACGGTAACGGATAACTGTAGTGCTTTGGCGGATATTACGGTAGTGGTAAATGATGTAACGACACCAGGTAGCTGTCCAAATAATTATACGATTACGCGAACGTGGACCGCGACCGACGAGTGTAATAATAGCTCAACTGCGATTCAAACGATCACGGTAGAGGACACGACGGATCCAGTTATTACAAATGTACCTGGTGCGATTACGGTAGAATGTGATAATGTTCCTGCGGGCGATGCGAGTGCCGTCACGGTAACGGACAATTGTAGTGCTTCGACAGATATTACGGTAGTGGTAAATGATGTAACGACACCTGGAAGTTGTCCAAACAATTATACAATCACGCGAACGTGGACGGTGACGGATGAGTGTAATAATTCCTCAACGGCTACTCAAGTTATTAATGTAGAAGATACTACGGATCCGATTATTTCGAATGTTCCTCCTGCAATTACTGTAGCGTGTGACAATATTCCACCTGCTTCTATAGATGGCATTACGGCTACTGATAATTGTAGTGTGGAAACAGAAATTACCATTACAGTTTTAGATAATAATATCCCTGGACCGTGTGTAAATAATTATACTATTACTCGTACTTGGTCTGCGACCGATGAGTGTGGAAATGTTGCTCAGCAAACACAAATTATCACCGTAACTGATACGGAAGACCCGGTATTGGTTGGAGTTCCAGCGGATGAAACTGTTACATGTGAAAATATACCGACTACACCAATGGTGACGGCTACGGATAATTGTACAGATGATTCAGATGTTCAAATTACATTTAACGAACTGGTAATTGCTGGTAGTTGCGTAAATAGCTATAGCCTGATTCGGACGTGGACCGCCACGGATGAATGTGGAAATAGTACAGAAGCTACGCAGACGATCAATGTAGAAGATAATGAAAGTCCAGTGTTAAGCGGAATTCCGGCAGATGTCACTGCGGGCTGCACCACGGAGCCTGCTCCAGCAACGCCAACTGCCACTGACAATTGTAGTGCAGTAGCGGATATAGTAATTGACTATAGTGAAGTTAGAACGGATGGATCTTGTGCAGGTTCTTACACTTTAGTCAGAACTTGGACAGCGACCGACGAATGTGGAAATCAGGATACCGGAACCCAGACGATTACCGTAGAAGATACGACTGCTCCGGTATTTACGGTTGTTCCTGGTGATGTTAATTCTGAATGTGGTAATGTTCCTGCGCCAGTTAATCCAGAAGCTACAGATGAATGTGGTGGAACAGTAACTATTACATTAGTGGAAACAACACAGCCTGGTGCCTGTAGTACTGTTAATGATATTATTAGAACATGGACCGCCACAGATGAGTGTGGAAATACCGCTACGGCTCAACAAACTGTTTCTGTTGCGGATAGTAATCCACCTGTATTTGCTAACTCGCCAGCGGATCAAACCATTGACTGTACGGAAACTATTTCACTTGTAAATGTTACCGCCACGGATGACTGTGATGCTTCGGTGGAAGTAGTAATGTTGGAGACAACCATACCTGGAAATTGTCCAGGTAATTACCAGGTGGTACGAACTTGGACGGCTACTGATGATTGTGGGAATATCGCTACTCAGTCGCAAACCGTCACGGTAACGGATACAGAGGCGCCAGTGATCTCCGGTATTCCAGTAAATACCAGTGCTTCCTGTGATAATATTCCGCCTCCAGCTAATCCTGTTGCTACGGATAATTGTAGTGTAAATGTCAACATCAACTACAATGAGCAACGCACAGAATTAGGTTGTCCTGGTAATTATGTTCTAACACGTACCTGGACTGCTAATGATGGATGTGGAAATGAATCTGTTGGTATTCAGACCATTAATGTAGAGGATATCACACCACCTATTTTACTGCAAGTTCCAAACAATCAAACCATAAGTTGTGATGAAGTGGCTAATCTCGTCAACCCGATTGCCACAGATAATTGTGATAATAATCCATTTATTGATTTAACCGAATTGATTATTCCAGGTGCTTGTGATAATACTTATCGTATTAGAAGAACATGGACCGCTACAGATAATTGTGGAAACACTGATGCTGCTACGCAAGTGATAACAGTAATCGATAACATTGCTCCAGTATTAAGCGGGATTCCGGGTGATATTGAAATTAGTTGTGAATCTGCTGACGATATTCCTGCACCTGCTACGGTAACGGCGACGGACAATTGTGATACTAATCCAATAGTTACCATGGACGAACAAACCGTTTCGGGTAGCTGTGATGGTGCATTTACCATCATTCGAACGTGGATGGCCACTGACGAATGTGGTAATACAAGCACGAGTGCTCAACAGATTTCTGTCGGAGATCAAACGCCTCCGGTTATTGCCGCAGCTCCGGCTGATATTTCGGTAGAATGTGGTAATGTGCCCGCTGCTGGATTGCTTACAGCTACCGATAATTGCGGGGTAGATGTAGACGTTACCGTAGCGGATGAAAATTCACCTGGTCTCTGTTTAGATAGTTATACAATTACCCGAACGTGGACGGCGACGGATGCTTGCGGCAATACCGCAACCACTGCTCAGACCATTACGGTAGAAGATACAACTCCTCCTACTATTCTAGGAGTTCCTGCTAACGTGGTAGTAAACGAGGCGGCTGGCGAAGCAATACCCGCAGTTCCAAATGATATCGTAGCCACTGATAATTGTGATACGGAAGTAGATATTGAGTTTACTGAACTGACTACCGAAAATGGTTGTGGAACAGTTATTTCCCGAACGTGGACGGCTACGGACAACTGTAATAATACCAGTCAGCAAACACAGACGATCACGGTTAGTGGAGATTTCGATATTTCAATCACGCCTTCGCAACCTAACATTTGTGTAAATGATCCAATCCAGTTTTCTGTGATTGCTGAAGAAACACCAATCAGTTACCAATGGTCTGCCGATCAGGGTTCTTTTGATGATCTTAATGGAGCAGCACCTCTATATACTGGTACGACGGCAGGGAATGTTAATATCAATGTAATTGTAACTACTGCTTCCGGTTGTATCGGCGTTGCGGCTACTAATATTACCATGAATGCAACACCCAATGGTCAAGTCTTTGCCAATGGGCCATTATGTGAAGGAGAAAATATTACGCTCTTTGCCAGTGGCGGTAATTCTTACAGCTGGTCAGGACCAGATGGCTTTACCGCGGATATTCAAAATCCGGTAATTCCAAATTCTTCTTCGGTCAATGCAGGTGATTACTCCGTTACCATTACGAATATTCAGGGTTGTGAATTCGTTGATCAGGTCAACGTATCTGTCAATGATAAAATTAGTGCAGATTATTCAGCAGTCCATGCTGACTGTGAAAACCTGGGTAGTATTGTATTGGGTGTAATTGGTGGAACGGGTAACTATACCTTTACCTGGAATCCATCTAATGGAACTAGTAACAGTCAACCTTACATTAGAGAAGGTTTAGTGCCGGATATTTATAATGTTACGGTTACGGATGATGGTGGATGTTCTACGACTATTAATAATATTCTGATTGATGACCGATGTGCGAATGGAGATTGCGTTGCCGAAGCAGGTAATTTAACCATTGAAGACGAAAGCCTTTGCTCAGGTGATATCAATAACAGTATTACCGCTACACCTAATGGAAATATGATTGTTCCACCTGGTTTTGAGGTAATTTATATTCTTACCGAAACACAGGGTAATAATCTGGTAGTAGTGGATACTTCTTCCATGCCTGATTTTACCTGGAATGAAATAGGAAATTATACCGTACACACTTTAGTCTACGATCCTGCTACCCTTGATCTTGACTTTATTAATTTAGGTAACACGTCTCTTTTTACCATCAATAGTTTGCTGCTACAGGGTGGAGGAGAGATTTGTGGATCACTTGATTTAAGTGGTGCCAACGCGGATGTGATCGAAGTGAATGTAACGATTGCTACTAATGAACCTGATAACTGTGGTACTGGAAGTGGTAGTATTGAATTAACCCCTATTGATTTTGCTTACATCTGGAATGACGGAGGAAGTGGCGCCAGCCGAAATGGTCTGGATGCAGGAGTTTATCAAATTACTGCGACGGATAACAATGGCTGTAGTACCGTAATTGACCTTGAAATAAGAGACACCTGTATTTGTATTTTACCAACCATAGCTGACGTAAATACACTGGAATCAAGTTGTGGATTTTCAAACGGTAGTGGTGAAATTATGGTAGATGGTGATCCATTGGATTATACTTACGCCTGGTCTTCTCAGGACGGAACACCGAATGCGGTTGGAAATCGTCGAGATAATTTACCAGCGGGTATTTATACGGTAACAGTTACTTTCCCACCGGTAGCAGATTGCAATATTGTCGAAACCTTTGCCATTGGTAATATTGATGGTCCTAAATTGGATTCACTGACCACCACACCCGCTACGTGTAGCGCACCTGATGGTACGGTGATTTTATATCCTGATACTTATAGTTATGTTTGGGTAGACGGTGCACAGCCTTCACCAAGCAATATCAGAACGGACTTGACACCAGGGAAGCACAATATTGTTGTGATTAATCCACTGGCTCCACAATGTCCGGATATTATCAGTATTGAAATTGATTCGATTAATGAAATGACCCTGATGGCGGATATTGTCAGCCAACCTCAATGCGGTGTTGCCGATGGAGAAGTTACCATCATGGTAGAAAATAATCCTGCGGGATCTTTCACCTATATCTGGAGCGATGATCCAACTGCTAACCAGGTAACTCGTAATGGTTTAGCACAAGGTGACTACTCCGTAACGGTGATTGACGGATCAAGCACAGCTTGTGAAAGCATCCTGGAATTCACGTTGGATGAACAAGCAGTAGGAGCGACTTTGACCTTGAATCCTGTTGTGGAAATTGAATGCTACGGAGAACGTGGTGAGTTGGTCTACGATATTATATACGATAATAATTTTACGCAGCCACCATCGATTTTTATAACTAACGAAGCTGGTGCACCATTTGAGGCAGATAATTTAATTGCCGGGAATTACTCCATTGAAATCAATGATGTCAATGGTTGCCGTGGGGCTTACGCCGAGTTTACAGTAACAGAACCAGAGCAGTTAATTGTAATTCCTACTATTACCGATATAGAATGTGCATCACCTGGTCGTATTGATCTGGAAGTCAGTGGTGGAACTGGAAACTATAATTATCAGTGGGCACCCGGCAACTCAACTGAACAAAATCTTGTTACCAACGACGAAGGACTTTACATCGTCACCGTAACGTATGATCAGGGATGCTCTAAAGTACTCTTCGGTCAATACGTTGCCGATAATTGTGAAACCACCGGCTGTCCACCAGATCCGGAAGTCAATAATATCATTGTAGAACAGGCTAACTGTGGACAATCAGACGGATCTATTTTTATTGAATTAATCGGAAATCCTGATGATTTTATTATCGTTTGGAATCCTGCTGTCTCCGATGATGGAATTAGCGCCGTAAATCTGCCATCCGGTTCTTACGAAGTAACGATTCGGCACGCAGCTCATTTAGATTGTCCTGCCACCACACAAATAATAAATGTTGGAACGGTAGACGGTCCGGAAGCAGGACCTGTATTTAGTTCACCTGCTACTTGTATCAGTGCGGATGGTTCGATGGTATTGTCACCTACTTTTTACGAATATCTGTGGGATGATGAAGGTACTGGTTATACCAGAAATGATCTGGAAGCAAGGTTATATACCATTTTAGTGACAGATCCAACCAATGGATGTACAAGTATTTTAGAAGTGACCGTTGAAGAGCAAAATGATCTGACGGCTGGCTTTACGGTTATTGAAGAGCCAAGTTGTGGTGGAAGTAACGGTGTTGCCACTATCAATACCGCCGGAGGAAGTGGATCTTATGATTACCTCGGCTGGGGCGCAGGACCTTCGCGCTCTGATTTGGAAGGTGGAATTGAATACACCGTTACGGTAGTAGATCAAATGACTGGATGTCAGGATACTATTAGTTTGACACTACAAAATGACGTTGCCAGTGCAACGATAACTGTCGATCCAATTTCGACGGTCTCTTGCCCGGGCGCATCGGATGGTACCGTTATTTTTGATATAGTGCTGGAACCAGGATTTGCCGAGCCTCATACTTTTACCATCAGAAGAGAAGGTGTCGCTTATACAAATGGTACCTTAAGTGCTGGTAGTTATACTATCGAAGTAACCGACGCAAATGGATGTTTTGCCGGATCTGCTCCTGTTGTAGTTACCGAGCCTGATCCAATTAACGTAAGCTTTGCCGTTACTGATAAAGATTGTGATATCAATGGAAATGAGACTTTAGGATCCGTTACTTTAGAAGCCACTGGCGGTACGGCTCCTTATTTCTACAACTGGAATCATTTGCCTGGATCGGATAATTTACAAAATCTTACGGGTTTACAGGATTCTGTTTATGTGGTTACGGTAACCGATGGTAATGGTTGTTCTACGGTTATAAATAATATTATTGTAGGAGATAATTGCCAGCCTTGTGAAGCTCCGGTTCTTGTAAATGTAGTAACCATCGACGCAAGTTGTGGGGAAGACAACGGAGAGGTAACAATAAATCTACAAGGAGATCCTTCTAACTACGAATATAACTGGTCGTCACCTGTTCCGAATAATGGAAACAGTGCCATCGGGTTGATCGCAAGGGGGTATTCTGTTACCATCTCTGAGCCTGGTTGTAATAAAACACTCGTAGTCGAATTTACCATTGGAAATACCGATGGCCCAATTGCCAGTATTTTTGAAACGACACCGGCAACTTGCGCGGGCAGCGATGGTTCTGCAGTACTTACTCCGAATACCTTCAATTACGATTGGGGTAATGAAATTACAGGAGATTCACCCAATAACCTGGCAGCTGGAACTTACGTTGTCACGGTCACGGAACCCGGGAATCCTTGTGTTAACTTTATTTCCGTAACCATTGATTCCATCAGTAATTTGGTTGTCTTACCGCAAATAAATAATCAGCCAAGCTGTGAAATGGCAAACGGTATGGTTACAATGACGACTACCAACGCTGCTAATCCTGTTTCCTACGAATGGAGCAATGGAGCTACTGGTGCCACGCAAAATAATTTAATTGGTGGACCTTACAGCGTTACGGCTACGGATGCGAATGGCTGTGTTGCTAATACTTTATTTACACTATTGAATAATACCCCTGCGGCTACGATCACGATTAATTCGGTCAATGATAATACTTGTGCAGACACTAATGACGGACAGGTAGTTTACTCAATTGATTATGCTGCTGGATTTATTCAGCCTGCGATTATTTTAATTTTAGATGATGAAAATATTATTCAGACAAACGATCAGTTAAGTCCCGGTGATTACTGCATCGTGGTATCTGATTCAACGGGTTGTATCGCCGGTGAATCTTGTTTCGAAATTACCGCTCCTGAAAATATTGTGGTACAAATTG
The DNA here is from genome assembly GCA_938015415.1 of uncultured Saprospiraceae bacterium. GTDB lineage: Bacteria > Bacteroidota > Bacteroidia > Chitinophagales > Saprospiraceae > JALZUU01. Next base: position 21,647 of record CALLPK010000090.1, on the reverse strand, counting down.
CGGTAATAGACGAGGATTGTAATAACGGTGGAGGATCTATTACGCTGGATGTAACCGGTGGAACACCAGGTTATACTTACAGCTGGTCAGATGCTGTCAACAATGACAGTGCTAGCCGAACCGGACTTGCCGCTGGTACAGATTACGCGGTGACTATTACGGACGCAAATGGTTGTACGACTACACAGGAAGGAATAATAATCGACAATACTTGTACAGATTGTGCAACTCCGGTAATCACGGCTACACAAATCGAACCGGCCACTTGTGGGGAAGCAAATGGTAGCATTGAAATTACTATTTCAGGTAATCTGGCGGATTACGAAATTGCCTGGTCTACCGGAGCTACGAATGTTTCCGCTATCAATAATTTAGGCGTGTCGGGAAATCCTTATTCGGTTACGATAACTAATACCGTATGTCCTGCTTCCGAAATATTTGATTTTATTATCACAAATACCGACGGACCAGTAGCAACGATTGACGCTACTACTCCGGCAACCTGTAACGAGGCGAACGGAACAGCAACGCTAAGTCCGGCAAATTATATCTATAACTGGGAAGGACCCAACACGGGTGCTACCCGAAATGACTTAGCGGCTGGTTCTTACGATGTTACCGTCATTGACCCTTCCACGGGTTGTGATAATATTATTACGGTAATAATTGAGGAAGAACCTGGCCTGGAGGTAAATACTATTGTGAATAATCAGCCGGGTTGCGGCGAAGCCAACGGATCTATCGAGACAATAGTAACGGGAGGAAGTGGCGATTATAATTATTCTATCGGTCAGGTCAGAACAGATTTGGCATCTGGTACTTATATAAATATTGTTACCGATAACCAAACGGGTTGTACCGGACGGGATACGGTTGATTTAATTGATAACGTTGCGGGTGCTACTATTATCGTAGAACCGGTCGTATCTGTTTCCTGTATTGGAGCCAACGACGGAACGGCCATTTACACCATTGAAAAATCTGCTGGATTTGTCAATGATGAAAGAATAGAAATTCAGGGGCCAGACAATAGCGGAGATACATTTACCAATGGTCAATTATCACCGGGTATTTATTGTGTGGTGGTTTTTGATGGAAACGATTGTATGGCGGCACAAGGTTGTTTCGAAGTTGTTTCACCAGAGGCCTTATCCGTAAGTACGGAAATTACCAACATTGAGTGTAATCAAGATGGAAACATTACGCTCTCGGTGAGTGGCGGAACCGTCCCATACATTTATGATTGGAGTAATGGAAATAATACGGTTAACTCAATTGCTGTTAGTACACCTGATACATACGAGGTAACCATTACCGATGCCAATGACTGCAGTATTGTGATTACGGATCTGGTAGTCGAAGACGATTGTACACCTTGTGATGAACCACAAATAATCGGTGAAGTCATCGTTGATGCTAATTGTAATGAAGCAAATGGTAGTATTACCATTACGATGGAAGAAGATCCGGCAAACTACAACTTCCAATGGTCCAGACCAAGTATTGGAAATACGAATCAGGCATCTGGGTTATTAAGTCTTACTTATTCTGTGACCATTACGGAGAATACACCGGGTTGCGAAAATGTAACGACGATTAGAGAATTTATCATCGGAAATGTAGATGGCCCTGTAGTCGCGGACATCAATACAACCGATGCGACTTGTGGTCAAAACAACGGAACGGCAACTTTATTACCCAACACATTTATTTACGATTGGGGAACTGATTTAGGAATGGGTAATACCCAGAATAATTTAGCGGGTGGAACTTATACCGTTACCGTAAGTGAACCAGGTAATAGTTGTGAAGATATCATTGAAGTTATAATCGGAGAACAAAATGATCTGATGGCAACGGTAGTGATTAACAACCAACCTACTTGTGGTGAGTTTAATGGTTCTGTAACCATCAATGCTACGGGTGGAAGTGGAAATTACACTTACAGCTGGGGTGCCGGACCAACCAGGGATGATCTGTCAGCTACCGTATCTCCAATTACGGTGACCATCACGGATGAAAATGGTTGTAGCACGGAAGTAGATATTATCCTGGAAGATGATATTCCTGGTGGAGTAGTTATTGACATAGATCCGAATACCCAAATTTCTTGTAATGGAGCCAACGATGCGACACTGGTTTACACAATTGATTATGATCAAGGTTTTGTAGAACCAGCAACGATTATCCTAAGAGACGAATTTGGTAATATTGAAAACAACGGAAATCTTTCTGCCGGAACCTGGTGTCTGGTAGTGATTGATGGAAACGGTTGTGTAGCTGGACAAGATTGTCAGGTTATATCAGAGCCGGATGCAATTGACGTTAACTATGGTGTTGTAGATGCTGATTGTGATACTCCTTTAGGTTCAATTACCATTACTGCTACTGGTGGTACCGGGCCGCTGACTTTTGACTGGGCAGATTTGCCAGGTATCAACAATATTCAAAATAGAAATGACTTATTACCTGGAAATTATTCAGTTACTGTAACCGATCTTAATGCTTGTAGCGTAGCGATTGGACCGATCACCATAACAAATGATTGCCCAACGGATTGTGAAACATTCGAAGTAATTAGCGCAGTAATTCAGGACGCAAGTTGTGGAAACAACAACGGTTCTGTTACCCTGGATGTAACGGGTAATGAAAGTGATTACACTTACGTATGGACTGACAATTCCAGTAATACCCACGTGGTAGATAGCCTTGCGGTAGGAGACTATACGGTAGTAATTTCTTTAATTAATGATCCGACGTGTTCTATCGAACATACCGTAATAGTTGAAAATATAGATGGTCCGAATCCAATAGTAGAAAGTATCTCTCCGGCGACCTGTGGAGATAATGATGGAGGAGCACAATTATCTCCGACGACCTTCCTTTATATTTGGAAAGATACGGATGGCAATGAATTTTCTGGTGCGAATCAAAGTGATTTGCCGGCTGGTGAATATCTGGTTACCGCAATAGATAACAACACCGGCTGCCAGAATATACTATCAGTTCTTATTGATAATATCAATCCACTGACCGCTAATGTTATTGTGGATAATCAACCCGATTGTGATATGAATAACGGAGCCATCACGATTATTGTAAATGGTGGCAGCGGAGATTATACTTATGGAAATCTCACGAACTTAAGTGCCGGAGCTGATAGTACGATCGTGATTGATAATATTACAGGTTGTGAATTGATGGTTCATTACGTATTAGAAAATAATGTTCCAAGCGCGACCATTAATGTAGATTCGGTTTTGAGCTTACCATGTGCGGGTGATCAAGATGGAATGGTAGTTTACACTATAGACTACGATCCTGGATTCACCGGAAACGGTAGAGAAGAAATTCAAAGAGAAGGAATAGAAGTTCCTAACGGAACGCTAACGGTAGGTGACTATGTCATCCTGGTTTATGATGATAATAATTGTTTGGCGGGATCTGCTTCCTTTACGGTAGTAGCACCCGAGAATATCGAAGTTACTTTTACAAGTACTGATGCAACTTGCGCTGAAGGTGGATCCATCAATCTGGACATTACTGGAGGTACGCCACCATACAATGTAGACTGGAATATCCCCGGAACAAATAATCCGGAAGATCTAACTGATCTCATTGCGGGTGATTATACTGCGGTGATTACGGACGCCAATAGTTGTACTGTTAACGTCCCCGCGATCACCATCGAAACTTCTTGTGATCCATGTAGTACACCACCAGTCATTGTAGGTATTCAAACGACGGCGGCAGATTGTAATGTGGCCAACGGATTTGCAGAAATAACGGTAGAGGGAGCGGTAGACGATTTTATCTATACCTGGCCTACGCCGGTCAACGAAAATGTAAATAGCCATACGGCAAATAATTTACTGTCGGGTAGTTACACCATTACGGTATCAAATAGTGTAGATATTTCTTGCTTCACTACGGAGACTTTTGTGATTGATAATAATCAGGCACCGGAAGGGGAGATATCCAGTAACATTCCGGCAACATGTACCGCCGCAGATGGAGCAGTAACTTTATCGCCTGCCAACTTGACTTACACCTGGCCAGGCCCAATAGTTAGTGCAAGCCGTAATGACTTGGCAGCAGGTTCTTATGCGGTAACGGTTTCTGAAGACGGAAATGGTTGTACCAATATTATCGAAGTAATAGTAACATCTATTAGTGATCTTGAAGTTACCCATACTATTGATAATGCACCTTCGTGTGGTAATGCGGATGGAGTTGTAACCATAGTTATAAATAACGGAAGTGGCCAGTATATCTTCAATCCTGCGATCACTAATAATACAATGACCGATTTATCTGCGGGTGGTCCTTATGCCATTACCGTTACGGATATCATAACGGGATGTGTCACGGAATACGAATTTAGCTTGACCGAAAATATCGTAAATGCCGAAGTGACCATTGATCCAAATATTATGGTCTCTTGTATTGGCGCCACCGATGCAACGGTTAATCCTGATATTGATTATAACGCTGGATTTGTTCAGCCTGCTCAAATTATATTCCTTCAGGGAGATACCATTGTCACGAATGGTGAACTCGGTGCAGGAAACTACTGCCTGGAAGTAAGAGATGGAAATGGTTGTCTGGCAGGAATCAATTGCTTTGAAGTAACTGCACCAGCATTACTAACGGCTAATGCATCTTTGGCTAACATTACTTGCGAAGAAAATGGAAATATTTTAGTAACGGTAACCGGAGGTACTGCTCCTTACAGCTTCGTTTGGAGCAATGGAGATATTACCAATAATCCGGAAATTTCAACTCCCGGTTTTTACTCAGTTACTATTACAGATAATAACGGTTGTGAAACAATTTTAGATGATTTAAGAATCGATGACGATTGTAACGTTTGTGAACCGCCCGTAATTGCAAGTACGATTATTACCGATGCAACTTGTGGCAACGCAGATGGCTCCATCCGAATTGAAATGGAAGGTAGCGGATACCTGTTCAATTGGGATCCGGTAAATGTAAATAATGAAATTACTAATTTAGCAGCTGGTGAAGTACATGTGACCATCACGGATATCAACGATCCGACTTGTTTTATTACGGAAACTTTTGTTATTGGTAATGCTGACGGACCGCAGGATGTTACGGTAGCTACGACCGATGCCACTTGTAATAACAACGATGGTACGGTTACGTTAACTCCAACGAATTATAACTACGCTTGGGGAAGTCCAAATGTTGATACTACGAACATTCGTACAGATCTGATGGCTGGTATCGCTTATACCGTAACGGTAATTGATCCAAGCACAGATTGTTTTGATGTGATCAGTGTAGAAGTTGGATCGACTAATCCACTTTCTGCGACGGCAGTCATTAATACACTACCTAATTGTGATGCGGCCAACGGATCAGTCACCATCGTACCCACGGGCGGTAGTGGAAATTATGAATTCGGAACCTGGCCATGGGATACTCGTACAGACTTACCTTCTGGACCGCATGGTCTGACGGTAAGAGATATCACAACGGGCTGCACCTTCCCGGTAGAATTTTTCTTACCGGATAATACGCAGACAGCAACGATTAATCTTGCCAATAATAATATTGATTTAAATTGTGCAGATGATGCCAATGGGACTATCGTATTCGATGTGGTTTATGATGCCGGATTTGCCTTGCCTGCCGATACGATGATTCTTAGAGATGGAAATGATATTGGAGAAATTAATGGGACGTTGACCGCAGGTAATTACTGTGTGGTTATCCAGGATGCTAATGACTGTGTGGCTGCGACGGAATGTTTCGTAATCAACGAACCAACACCATTATCATTAGATGCAATACTATCAGATATCTCTTGTGAGGTACCGGCAAGTATTGACTTGATTATTGAGGGAGGAACGATACCCTATGCAATTGACTGGGAAGATACGATAAATCCAAATGATCCAGAAGATCGTACTGATTTACCAGCAGGTGATTACAGTGTGACCGTGACAGATGCTAATGGTTGTATAGCGATACTAAGTGATCTGCCAATCATTGATAACTGTCCTCCGTGTGAAGAAACACCCATCGTCGTCAACAATCTAACGCTGGTAGATGCCAATTGTGAAGCAGCAGGCGGTTCTGCAATAATTGATGTACAGGGGGACGCAGCAGATTATTTATTTATCTGGTCTCCGAATGTAAGTGATAGTCACGAAGCCTTTGATTTACTGGCTGGTCCTTATTCTGTAACAATCATACATGCCAGTAACGGAGATTGTGTCACTCCTGAACCAATAGATTTTGTTATTCAAAACGAAAATGGACCAACTGTCGAAATAGTTAGCAATGTACCTGCTAATTGTACGGCTGCGGATGGTCAGGTAACTTTATCACCGGATACGTTAATTTATACGTGGAACGATGGAGGAGAAGGAGCTATACGGACCGATCTTAGCGATACGACTTATGTCGTTACCGTAAGAGATCCGAATAGTACCTGTCAGAATTTTATTGAAGTGGTCGTCACCTCTGTTTCTGATTTGATTGCTAATAGCACATTGAATAATCCGGCAGATTGTGGAGTGAGTAACGGATCGGCTACCATTGAAGTGATAGGTGGTAGTGGAAATTATATTTATAATAATAACTGGGGGCCGGATGCGACGCGTAGTGATTTATCTGCCGGAAACTATCCGGTAACGATCACGGATGAAGCGACTGGTTGTCAGGCGCAAATAGTAGTTGAAATTCTGGACGATGTGCCAGCGGCAAATATCACTTTAGAATTACCCGTAGTGACCAGTTGTATTGGTACTGGTGATGCAACGGCTAATTACACCATTACTCTGGATCCTGGATACCAGGGAACTCCGGTCGTCACAATTGAGGATGTCAATGGAACTGTTTATACCAACGGAAATCTCCCAGTAGGTGACTATTGCTTAATTGCCCGGGATAGCAACGATTGTTTATCCGAACAAACATGTTTTGTTGTGACGGCGCCTGAAGAAATTACCGTAAGTGTAGATGTAACTAATAAAGATTGTGAGATTGATGGAAGCATTGATCTGACCGTTAGTGGTGGAGCTGGTGGTTACCTATTTAATTGGGAAGATTTAGATCGTGAAGAGAATCCTCAAAACAGGAATAATCTTTCTGGCGGTCTTTATTCAGTAACGATCACAGACGCTAATGGTTGTACCACCGTTTTAGAAGATATTACGGTCACGGATGAGTGTAATAGTTGTAATATCATAACAACAATTACCACCAATGAACCAGGATGTGGAGGGAGCAATGGTGGAATTCAAATCAGTGGACTAGGAAATTATATCTACGAATGGTCGGATGGTAGTACTGGTTCTGAATTAAACGGATTAGTAGCCGCTACTTACCGGGTTACGATCAGTGATGTAAATGATCCGAGTTGTTTTGAAATAGAAATCATTACCCTAAGCAATCCAAACGCACCCGTGGCAATTATCGGATCGGTTAACCCGGCAAGTTGTTTAGCTGCAAACGGTAGCGCTACATTGTCTCCAGCTTCTCTATCTTACCAATGGGAAGACCGAGATGGAGTAGACTACGGAACAGGCGCGTCCAAAAATAATCTTCCGGCCGGTATTTACTATGTGACCGTCGCTAGTGGAACCAGTCAGTGCATTGATATATTAACTTTAGAAATAGAAGAAAACAACCCACTTACCGTCAGCGCGGCGGTTATTTCTGAACCGGGTTGTGGTGAGTCTAACGGCTCCGTAGAGATTCAGGTCGATGGTGGTAGTGGGGATTACCGCTACGACCTGGATCCTACTAATTTACCCGCAGGGACTTATACGGTCAATGTGCTGGATGAGATTACAGGATGTACCGCATCAGTTACCTTTACACTCGAAAATAGTGTAGCGGCGGGTGCAAATATTACCGTTGATCCATTACTATTATTAGAATGTGCCGGAGATGATAATGGATCTGCACTTTACAATATTACTTATGAGCCTGGATTTATTACACCGGTAGCTATCGCATTTGTAGATGGTAACGGTGATCCGGTGAATAACGGTAGCTTATCTCCGGGTAATTACTGTATTACCGTTATGAACGGTGATAGTTGTTTAGCGGGTAGTGCCTGCTTTGAAGTGATCGAACCAGTGGGTATGAATGTAGCAATTAGCATCACCAACGAAACTTGTAGTAATGCAGGTACCATCAATACCGCAGTTATGGGAGGAAATCCTGACTACACTTATACCTGGTCGGACACGACGTTAACTACGAATAATCGTACGAATTTAGCATCTGGTACTTACCAATTGACGGTAACGGACGCAAATGGTTGTCAAGCAATATTTGATAATCTGATAGTCGCCGATGAATGTGCTGCTAATGACTGCGATAATTTAATCGTAACCAACGTAGTGACTTTCGATAGTGAATGTGGTGTGAACAACGGTAGTGCAACCATAAACATTGTCGGAAATGAAGCAGATTACAATTTCAACTGGTCGAACGGTGCTACTGGAAATACTATTGATGGACTCTTCGGGATGGCTTACCAAGTAACGATTTCTGATCCGAATAATGCCGTTTGTGATACCGTAATCAACGTAGTAATAGAAAATACCGATGGACCGGAAGTAGTCATTCTTGATACGACTCCTGCTACGTGTATGGATACGGACGGAACTGCCAGTTTGAGTCCTAATACCTATTCCTATTCCTGGAGACTAAATGGAGTAGAACAAGCTACGGGAGCAAATCCAGCCAATCTTGCCGCAGGAACCTACGAGGTTATTGCCGAAGACACGAATGGTTGTATACAGACGCTCATGGTAGAGATCGGAACGATCACCACCTTAGAGGCGACCTTAGAAATATTGAGTCAATCTGATTGTGGTGAGAACAACGGAGTCGCAAGACTGACCATCACCAATGGTAGTGGAAATTATGACACGCATAACTGGGGTAGTGACGCTACGCAAACTAATCTGGCTCCGGGACCTCACCAATATCTAATTACTGATAACGGGACTGGATGTGAGGCGACGGTAGATTTTGTTATGACGGATAGGGTAGATTCGGCAAGTGTGACGATTACGAATGTAACCATGGTTTCCTGTTTGGGAAGTACGGACGCTTCGGTCATGTACGATCTGAATCTGAGTACTGGATTTGTCGGGAATGGTCAGGTTATTATCACCGATAATGATGGTCTCATTTACGAGAATGGAAGCCTGCCGGCAGGGAATTACTGCTTATTAGTTCAGGATGATAATGGCTGTGTTGCCGGAGAATCCTGCTTTACGGTGGAAAGTCCAGAGGCGTTAAATATTAATCTATCTAAGGCAGATGTAAACTGTAATCAGCCTGGAACAATTTCCGTAGAAGCTACGGGAGGTAGTGGAAATTATAATTTTGACTGGGCTGATATTCCTGGTCAGGATAACGATCAAAGTAGAAATAACCTCGACGCAGGCAACTACGAATTGACCATCACTGATGACAATGGATGTACTGTAACAAGTGGAGCCATTAATATCATTAACGGTTGTATTACCACCGATACGGTTTACGTTTCAACCCCATTCGAGACACCAACGGATACGATCTGTGTGGATTTAAGTGAAATAGGATCGGATATTAGCCGTATCGCAATTTGTGAGGCACCTGATTTTGGAACATTGACTCCAGTTAGTGATTCCTGTTTGGTATACACTCCTGGCGAAAGCTTTACGGGGATGGACACTGCTTGCGTAATTGTTTGTAATGCAGCGGCAATCTGTGATACGACCATTATTATCATTAACGTCGGAAGCCCCGCGCCTTGTCCAGGAGAAATCTGGACCACGGTAGATACGGCGACCATCGTGAGTAGTAATTGCGTCGCAGGTGGTGAATATTGTGTAGATCTGCCATTTATTCAAATCAATGAATATACTATTCTGGATAATGGTCAACCCTATACCAATGCAACTTTCGGTTGTGCCATTGATAGTGTGGTTAATTATTCTACATTCACCTTCCCAAGTAACGGAAATGTAGGACCTTACCAGTTAGAAAACTGGCGAGTAAATGGCGTTAGTTACAACACCGAGTTTATGACGATTCCGGAATTAGTAGACTCCATGAATAGTTGGGATAACAGCACTACCTGGTATTACGACGCAGTTCGTTCGACGATCAACGGTGGTAATCCAGATAATAGTTATGGCAACATGAGTGTCCGTCAGTTAGTTACCAATGCGTTTACGATTGTGAATGTTAATACGATGTTGTCACCGACTGGTACTTCGATACCATTAACGGCTGGCTTCCATGAATTGATTTTTACCAATACTCGAACCCGATGTACGGATACTTTGTGGGCCAATGTTTATTGCGTCACTCCGGAGTACGTTACCGATACGATCAACGTTACAGATGTGGAAACAGTATGTTTGGATATTTCGGAATTGCCCGGAAATTTCGTCGGTGTAGAAAATATCTGTAATGACGCCTCTGGTGAATTCGTTATTTTTGATATTGACGAAAATGAAGTCTGTGTTGAATTTGAAGGCTTTGAACCGGGAACAGAAGATGCCTGTATGATTGTCTGTGATGATTTGGGGGTTTGTGATACGACCTATTTTGCGATCACGGTGATTGAAGATCTTACTGGAATTACGCCACCAATTGCCGTAACAGATTCGGATACGACTTCCCGAAATAATGCTATTGATATTGACGAATTATTTAATGATACGATTAATGGAACATTAGATACGATCATTATAATTACTCCTCCGAATAATGGAGTAGTGGGAATCAATGAGGATAATACGATCAAATATACACCGAACGAAGACTATTGTGAGCCCGAATCACCGGATGTATTCACGTATGCAATTTGCAATCAGGTCGGTTGTGACACCACCGAAGTATTCGTGACGGTACTTTGCGATGATCTAATTATTTTTACCGGGTTTAGCCCGAATGGCGATGGTGTCAACGACTACTTTACCATTCAGGGAATTGAAGATTTCCCGAATAACCGACTATTGATTTTTAATCGTTGGGGTAATGAAGTTTATAATAAACAAGGATACTTAAACGATTGGGATGGTACCTGGAATAATCGAAAACTTCTGCCAGACGGCACTTACTTCTACGTGCTGGAAGATGGAGAGGGAAGGCGGTATTCCGGATATATACAAATACACCGATAGGAATGGAATGATTCCTAGATAGATTTTAATGAAAAATGGCCCGTACAATTTTACGTACGGGCCATTTTTATAACTTCAATATTTTTTAAAAGAATAGAAATATAATTTTTTATTTACGCTTCCAGGTAACAGTTTTTCCAAATAGCGGAGTGCCGAGATAGCCTCTCATTTTTAGCGTATTCGCATCCTCCAGCGTAACTTGAGCGTTATAGGTTTTACCACTTAAAATATTATAAATTTTACCGTCTTTCCAGGTTTCATCGTTGTCAAAAGTAAATCCGGTCATGATGACGGTTCCAATAAAAGTGTTATTTCTCTTGCCAGGGTCTGGATTTAAGACATCTCTTTTAGGTTGACCATTTTCTTCGTTGGGATTTTCCGTCCAGACGATCTTTCCACTGTAGCTACCGCCGTCCCGGTATATTTCAATTATAGATTCTCGGCTTTCGGTACGCCATTCTCCCAGAATATCATCCGTATGATTTTTGACGTAATTATCCACTACATAACTACTGAGTGGAAGCGTGAATATGAGAAAACATAAAAAGTTGAGATATTTCATATTTCTATTTTGAATAAGTTGAACGCTTTAGTCGATAAAATTGTTGGTTTGAGTAAATATTTTAATAAAAAAATCAACAAAAAAAATCTCTTCATCGTCGAAAACAAAAAGTGTTATTATTCTATTAATAACTTGCTTATTGATCAAAATAGGCGTTAATTGTGCTATATTAACCGACATTTTTAATTATGGAGTACTAGTTGGTAATATAGAATATAAAATAAAATTTTGTGAAACCATTATTAAAAAAAATAGAACCCGGTTTCGGTAGTTCCTTTGCCATAAAAAAGATTGATTGCTCAAGTGATCATCCGGCTCCGCAGTGGCATCAGCATCCTGAATACGAGCTGGTATTTTTAAGTAAAGGAGTAAAAGGTCGTCGGCATATTGGTCATCATTATGCTTGTTTTGACGATGGAGATCTCACTTTTTTGGGGTCAGATCTCCCACATTACGGATATTTTAAAAAAGGAAAACCAGGTCAGCATAAAATCGTCGTACAACTGCGGCGTGATTTTTTAGGGAGTGGATTTCTTAGCCAACCGGAGATGGCGGCTATCCGTGGATTATTTGAAAGAGCAAAAGGAGGCATTACTTTTAGTGGAGAAACGAAAGAACGGATTGGTGCACATCTGGAACGGTTACTAGAGCTCGAAAACTTTGACCGGCTGCTGGAATTACTTCGAATGTTTAATGATTTAGCCAATTCAGCAGAATATGAATTGTTGAAAGCGGATGGCTTTGCCGTAGAAGTAGATCCTTCAGAAAAAGAGCGGATTCGTAAGGTATACAGTTATGTGGAAAAGCATTTTCAAAGTACTATTCCTTTAGAAGATATCGCAGCTAAAGTGAATATGACGGTTCCTGCTTTTTGTCGTTATATTAAAAAATTGACTGGAAAAACATTCACGCAGTTTGTTAATGGATTCAGGATTGATTACGCAAGTAGATTACTGCTTGAGGAGTCAATGACAATTGCAGAGGTAAGTGTGGAAAGTGGATTCAATAACTTTTCCCATTTTAATAAACAGTTTAAAGCCATTACGAATCAAAGTCCTTCGGTCTTTCGAAAGCAGCAGCGACAAATGGTGGGGTAGTGGTAATTAATAATGGCACTTCAATCGGTGATATGTGGTGGGAGGCAGATCAAGATTCATTTATCTCTCGGAGAAATACCTTATTTTTTTTGTCTTGGTGGCAGTTTAAATTTGTTCTGGATAAAGAATTTTTTACTGTTTCGCAATATAAATTCGGGATTGAATTTTTTGGATGTTTAATTTTTCGACATCAGACAGAAGATGATTAACTTCTTCAGATTGGGCTTGATACCAGGATTGTTTTTGAAAATAATAATTGAGCTTTTGGCGAGAGAAAATCTTACCATAGTCTGCGTAAATCTCGTTGATCATTAACTGCAAATCCCGTACTGCATAACGTTCAATCTCATCATTTGCTAAAACCCTCGTAGAAGTAAAAGGAAATTTACGCTTAAGGCTAGGATTGAATTTTCGGGAGAGTTTTTCAAATTTTCCCGTCTGGTTCAAGCGGTAATTTTCGTAGTGATTGGTTTCATTATAATCCTTTTTCCAGATATAATCCTGCATAGCCGTATGGTGAGTTGACTGTAATGCCTTGACCGAATCCGGCGCATCCACGTAGCGATCGGTTTCAAAATATTCGGGGGATAAATAAAAGTCTACATAAGTTAACTCAAATATTTCCTGATCAATCAGGCTGATTCCTAAATTAGCATCGTTGGTTTTTCCGTGTACTGCGATCAAATCAATCGCTCGCCCATCCGGGAAAAAACTGACCAGATTAAAAGAAGTTCCATCCGCATCTTCCTGACTGATCTCATAAAAAAATATGTCTAGCGTATCGCGCCGAGCGAGTCTTTTACCAAAAAGATAGCTCCGTGGTCTCAGCGTAGTATCCGGTAAAAACAACCGAGCTTCCTGGTAAAGGACATCTGTTTCTGATAATACTGAGGCCTTATTTAGAGAATCTGCAAAATTTTGAAAACGAATTTTTCTTTCCTGGTAAGAAATTTCGGGAGAAGGTGGAGTAGAAATTGTTGTTTTTTCCTGTTCAGTTCCAATAGCTTCGCCCTCCCGCTGAAATAGCAAGTTGTAACAGCCTGCTATGGTTAGCAGACTGACCAGTATAAGGGACGATTTAATGATATTTATGATTTTGTATATATAATCCATAATCATACCAATTCAGTATTGTTTGTCTTTCTTACGATAGTTATCGGTTTGTAAACATTTTTTTATCTACAAATAAATCAATCTCAAGTTTTAAGACGATTCTTCCTTTGAAAGTGATCGAGATGAACAACTTAAGTTATAGTTTTTTGTTTTGTATTTAGTTAAATTTGCATAAAGATTAAAAAAATGATAAAGACAGATGTATTAATTATCGGAGCAGGCCCTTGCGGATTATTTACGGTTTTTGAAGCCGGACTTTTAAAGTTAAAATGCCATTTGGTAGATTCACTGCCACAACCCGGTGGTCAGTTGACGGAGATTTATCCCAAAAAGCCTATTTACGATATTCCTGGTTTTCCGGAAATTTTAGCGGGTGATCTGGTCGATAATCTGATGAAGCAAATCGAGCCATTCAAGCCGGGATTTACCCTGGGAGAAAGAGCCGAGCAAATAGAAAAATTAGCAGATGAAAGTTTTGTGCTCACCACGAGCAGAGGGACTAAAATCAATGCACCCGTAATCGCTATTGCTGGTGGGTTGGGTTGTTTTGAGCCCCGAAAACCGCCCATTGAAAATCTGGCTAAATTTGAAGACAAAGGAGTAGAATATATTATTAAAGACCCCGAATTTTACCGTGACAAACGCGTGATCCTTGCGGGTGGGGGAGACTCCGCTTTAGATTGGACCATCTTCCTTTCGGACGTAGCCAGCGAGGTAATGCTGGTGCACCGACGCAACTCCTTCCGGGGAGCACTGGACTCCGTGGAAAAAGTAATGGAATTAGCTGAAAGTGGAAAAATAAAACTAATAACCGAAGCACAGGCCGTCGGATTAACGGGTAATGGGAAGCTAACTGATGTGGTCATCAAACATAGAACCCAAGGAGAATTTTCTCAACCGACAGATCATTTTGTTCCGCTTTTTGGTCTTTCTCCCAAACTTGGACCCATCGCCGATTGGGGGCTTTCCGTGGTCAAAAATGCCATCGAAGTAGATACGCTTGATTATAGTACCAACGTTCCTGGGATCTACGCCATTGGTGATATCAATACTTACGAAGGAAAACTTAAACTTATCCTTTGTGGTTTTCACGAGGCGACCATCATGGTCCAATCTGCTTTTAAGCGTATCTACCCAGATAAAAAACTCAGTTTTAAGTATACAACGGTGAATGGAGTGGAAGGATTTGCGGATTAGCAAATATGCGAATTTTAGGATATGCGAATTAGTAGATTTCTCTTCATCCGCACATCAATTAATCTAGACCTCAAAAAAACCAATCACTTCCTCGTTTTTTTCCGCCATTGCCAAACACCATTCTATACTACGGGAGCGGGTGGTTGTATCCCGTGGAAGATCCCGTAATTGCAAGCGAATGGTATACGCCTGAATAGCGATGCACAATTGTTCGAGAATGGCAGCCCGGTAGCCAAAGGGCGTAGTATGCCGATTAAAATGTAACCGGATTCCTCTTTTCTGAGAAAATGAAAGTAGAATAATTTGTTCTTCCGGGCCGATGACGGTGAGTGTTCTTTCCTTTTTTGGGAGTGCTACCCGTTTAACAGATTCACCCGCAAATTCTGGAATGTTTAAGGCTTTAAAAAACCGGCCGATGAAATAAGATTCGTATCCGTCCAGGGTTTTAGATATTTGTTTTAAATCCTGGAAAGATTTTGAGTCCTGGAAGACTGGCTCTTTAGGGGTCGACCACCAAACTGCATAGTTTTCTAGTGTTGGATTTTGAGAACATAATCTAAAATGATCAAACTGCAAAGAAGTAAGGGCCGATTGTGGAGCACGATCACCCGTCATCGGAATTTTACTCAAGTAAATCGCCCGGTATTTTTTTAAAGCCTGTAATCTGTTGCGGGCATCAATAAATGCCGCGGCACAGCCTTCGTTGTATATCAAAAACAAACAATAATCTTGGTCATTAATTTTTAATTTAATCGGAACTTGCAAAACGCCTTCCTCCAAGATAAAATGATAATGTACGGCTTCGACGCTGAGTGGGATTCTCCAGGCTGTATAAGCTTGCTGTAGCGCCTGAAGAACGTGAGAAATGTCGACCATTTTCTGCCCCGAAAGTACTACGTCAAGATTTGGTAAATCAAAATTTCCAAAATTCTGATAGGTTTTTTTGGTTTTGGTAGGCGTTAGAATGCCTGATTGATTTTCGGATAATTGACCAATGTTTTTCAAAATCTTATTTAAAGATCGCATGATTATGTTTTAGTTAGTATGATTGTTTTCCCAGTTTTTGCAAAATTCTAAAATAAGTTGGGGATGCAATATATTATCTTAATCTCTAATTAGATGGTTTTTTTTTAAATAATAATTTTTTTAGTATTATTAAAATAGTGAAAGTCAACAAAATAGTTACATTATGAATGAGTTGAATATGTAGTAGAGGAAAATCAGACGATAATATTTCAACATTTTAACAGCGCAAGATTTCATTAAATCTTTTTACCTTTATGAAAAAAAGATGAAAAATAATTACCTGCTTTTTATCCTATTTACGATCCTGTTTATGGCCTGTGAATCAAACGAACCCAATTCTGTCTCTTCTAGTACTATTGATAATCAGCAAATGCAGACGCCTGATATACGCTTCGGTGCGCTTTTCGAAGCAGTTCAGACCCAAGCGATTTTTCCCGATTCCAAAACTTTTGTTGATTGTACCCCGAAATTTTCTACTCAGCAAATTATGGAAAACTACGATCAAGCCAAAGCCGGTGAAAATTTTTCGTTGAAGACTTTCGTCACGGATAATTTTGAACTACCCAAACAGTATGCATCAGATTTTAAAGCGGATACCAGTCGATCCGTCAAGGAGCACATCACCGCTCTTTGGCCGATACTTTTACGCAAACCGGATCAGCAGAAAAATAGTGGGAGTCTTTTACCATTGCCCCATCCGTACATCGTGCCCGGTGGTCGTTTTGGAGAAATTTATTACTGGGATTCGTACTTTACGATCCTCGGTTTGGAACAAGCTGGTAAGATTGCACTGATCGAAAATATGGCGGATAATTTTGCGTATTTAATTGATACGGTCGGCTATATTCCTAATGGTAATCGAACTTATTTTCTGGGGCGATCACAGCCTCCTTTTTTTGCCGCCATTGTCAACGTACTCGCCAGGGCAAAGGGAGATGAAATGTACGGTCGGTATTTACCAGCCCTGGAAAAGGAATATAACTTTTGGATGTCCGGGGTGACGGATCTATCTCCTGGGAATATAACCCATCGTCGGGTTGTCCGACTTCCTGATGGAGTGATTCTCAATCGCTACTACGACGATCACATTGCACCTCGTCCTGAGTCGTACAAAGAAGACATAGAACTGGCAAAAGAATCTGGTCGTGATCCGGACGACCTCTACCTCAATCTCCGCGCCGCCTGTGAATCCGGCTGGGATTTTAGTAGTCGATGGCTTACAGATCCTCAGGATTTGGGTACCATTCATACCACCGATATTATTCCTGTTGACCTCAATAGCTTACTTTTTAATTTAGAACGTACCCTGGCTAAAGCTAATCGTTTAGCGAATAACAAAGAATTGGCAGAGTTTTACGGTCAAAGAGCTTCTAACCGAAAGCGGGGCATCCAGAACTACTGCTGGGATGAGCGTCGAGAATTTTTCGTAGACTATGATTTCAAAAAAGGAGCTCCTACGCCAACGCTTTCCCTCGCCGGAACCTATCCGCTTTACTTCGACCTGGCGATCCCTGAGCAAGCCAAAGCGGTTGCTAAAAATTTACGTAATGACTTCTTAAAACCCGGCGGATTACTGTCCACGCTAAATAATAACGGACAACAGTGGGATGCCCCCAATGGTTGGGCGCCCTTACAATGGATGGCTTACCAAGGCCTTAAAAATTACGACGAAACAAAACTTGCCGACGAAATCAAAAATAACTGGCTCGCGGTTAACCAGCGGGTCTATAAAAATACCGGGAAAATGGTAGAAAAATACAACGTCGTGGACATGGGACTCGAAGGCGGCGGTGGAGAATATCCGGTCCAAGACGGTTTTGGCTGGTCAAACGGTATATATCTGAAAATGCTGGAGGAAAAATAATCAAATAAAGAATGAGTGGGAACCACTTTTTTAGAGCCTGTGCCGCCTCGAGCCGTAAGGCTGTGAGGTGAGAAGCGCAAAACAAGCCACCCTAAGATTTTCTAACAAAAACCAGAATCTCTCCCCTAAAAACCTTATCTTGTACCCGCCATCGGTCAATTAGAATTAGATACGTTTTGTTAATCGAGGTTTACTTTTTACCAATAGCCTTATTTTACCAATCCCCCACACGAATTCCTTACAAACTCTTCCCCAACTCAGGCGACAAGCTTGCGACCAAAACAAAATTATGAATACCCTTCTTCGCCGTATCGTGATGATCGTCGCTGTAATCCTGTTGAACGGGAATGCAGCAGTTGCTCAGGCAACCGGAGAATTCTGTGTCCAATCGGAAATGCTGGAACAACTTTACCAACAGCATCCCACTCGCCAAGTATCTCAAAATGCGCTCGAATTTCAACGTGCTGTTCAATACAATAATTCATCTTTTACCACTACGACTGCGACTTATACGCTACCTGTAGTCGTACATATTATTCAGGAAGGAAGTACAGGCGACCTCTCCGATG
Source organism: uncultured Saprospiraceae bacterium (assembly GCA_938015415.1). GTDB lineage: Bacteria > Bacteroidota > Bacteroidia > Chitinophagales > Saprospiraceae > JALZUU01. The sequence goes on along the minus strand of CALLPK010000090.1, from coordinate 3,048 downwards.
CTGCTGTTCAGACCGCTATTGCACAAGTCAACCTTGCCTTCGCGAATCAAGCACCCTACGATCCTTCTGTGGGTGTAACGACCGATATTGAGTTTTGTCTTGCCACCCGAGATCCGCAAGGAAACAATACTTCGGGGATTACTCGAACTCAAAATATGTTGACCAATGTGGATGTCAATACCCAGGATATGGATTTAAAAAATCTGGTTCGTTGGGATCCGCTTCGGTATATAAATATCTGGGTTGTCAACGAAATCTGTAGTGGTAATAATTGTGGGGTGGCGGGTTACGCTTTTTTACCCGCTTCGCACGGACAACCCGAAGATGGAGTAGTAATCGAAAGTAATTTTATGGGGTCAAGCCCTTCTAATACGAGTGTGCTTACCCACGAACTGGGGCATTATCTTGGACTCTACCATACCTTCGAAGGTGGCTGTAGTAATAATAACTGCTTACTTGATGGAGACCAGATTTGTGATACACCGCCCGACCAATCCACCGTTCGGGTTGACTGTAATGAAGTCGTTAATTCCTGTAATACGGATGTCAATGGCTCAGATATAAACAATCCTTTTTTGGTAGATGAAAACGATTTGTTTAATAATTATATGGACTATAGCCGGCTGGCTTGTTATTCCGCTTTTACATCCGGTCAGGCGGATCGGATGATTTTTTTTATTGAAGGAATTAGGAACACCCTGATGAATGAAAATTTGTGTTTACCACCGTGTCCCGATCCGGTCAACGCTTTTTTTTCGGTGCCATCTAATTTACTGGCAGGAGAGGTATTTAACTTAAATAATAGTAGTTCAGGGGCTAACGCCTACCAATGGTTTTTGGATGATATTTTATTTTCGTTGCAAGCCAATCCTGACTATGTAATCAATCAACCGGGTACTTATCGTATAAAATTGATCGCCTCCAACGGCAATGATTTTTGCGATAACTCATTCGAAGCCGACGTAACGGTTTCTTGTGATGTAAATTCTTTAATCGAAATTGTAGCGCAACCTCCTTATCAAATTAATCAGGAAATTAACTTTAATCACCCATTTGCTATCACCGCAGATTACGTGTGGGAAGTCGAGCAACAGCCTGTTTCTACCAACGAAAATCTAATTTATACTTTTACCACCGAAGGCCTTTATGAGGTTTGTCTCATCGTCGCCAGTGATCTTTGCCGCGATACGTTTTGTCAGCAAATTGCTATTCAAAATCCTGCTACCTGTTTTTCTGAAATAGATACGGATGGCGATGGACTCATCGGTTGTTACGATCCTGAATGTTGCGAAAGTCCCGATTGTGTAGATAATTATTACAATGAATGTCCCATCGATTGTGAATATACGCCCACCTTAACTACTTTCGATTTAGAACCAGAATGGACATCGACGGGAGGAAATTGGTGTGCCTATAATACGCCGATTACGGGTGATTTAGATGGTGATGGTATTCCGGAAGTAATCGGTAAAAGATGTGTCGGAGCAAGTCAAGCCACGGGTGGCGCTTTTCCTGATTTACTGATTGTGGATGGTAGCAGTGGAGTAGTGGAAGCGGTTATCAATACGCCAGCCATGCGTTACATGATGGATGCACCCGCCATTGCGGATGTAGATTTGGATGGCTATCCTGAAATCTTTATTCAGGCTTCCAGCCACATTAATAACATTAATTATACAGGTGGTGCAATTGTTAACGGAGATGTTAGGCGGCGAATTCTTTGTTATAGTTTTGATGGGACGAGCTACGTGGAAAAGTGGATGTCAAGTGCCATTGTAGGTTTTAACGCGCTGGAGGATGGCAACACCATCAGTATCGCCGATTTTAATCAGGATGGGGTGGCCGAAGTGTACGTTCAAAATATGATTTTTAACGCCGTGACCGGACAGTTGATGGTTAGCGGTGGAGAAATTGGCCACCGTGGAATGAAGACGTATGCGGGGGCTCAGTCGGTACTTCGTGGCTCTTCTTTTCCCGTTGCCGTGGATGTGTTACCAGATGCAGCCTGCGCGAATTGTGCCGGACTGGAATTAGTGGCCGGGGGAATGGTGTACGCAGTAAACCTCAGTAATGCCAATCCACAGTTGACTATTGAACGGACCGCTACGGGGGTAGAAGACGGCTGGACGAGTATTGCTGATATTGATTTGGACGGTGATCTGGATGCCGTGGTAACGGGCAATGCGGACGATGGTGATACCGGAATTATTTACGCCTGGGATTTACAAACCAATGATTTATTATATGATGTTTTTACGGTGACCACCAACTCCGGATTTATTGCACAGGTAAATATTGCTGATTTTGACGGTGATGAACAACTGGAAATTGGTGTTTGTACCCCTTTCAATTATCGAGTTCTAAAACCTGTGAATAATCAATGGACAGTTGATTGGTCGATTACGACGGATGACTGGTCGGGACAGACGGGAAGCAGCGTTTTTGATTTCAACAATGACGGCGCCAGCGAAGTTGTTTATCGTACCGAGACGGAGCTACTCATCCTCAACGGAACCAACGGTGCCCAACTCGCTTCTGCTCCCTGCATCTCCGGAACCCGCGTAGAATATCCGGTCGTCGTGGACGTAGATGCGGACGGTGCGACCGAAATTCTTTGTAGCTGCGCCAATGAACTCAAGTCTTTTGGTTCCGGTGGTACTCCATGGATTTCGACCCGAAAACTTTGGAACCAACACCAATATTTTAATACCAACATCAACGATGATTTAAGAATTCCTATTCAGCAACAAGCACATCATTTTGTAGGGGATAGTTTGGTACTCAACAATTTTTTAACCCAATATAGTAACCGTCAATTTCCGGCGTCTGACCTGGTAGTGCAAGGAGAGGTTACTTGTTTTAATCAGCAATATTATCTGGAACTAACTTATACCAATCATGGAAATATTCCTGTAACGCAATATACTTTCTCTACGATCCGGTCGAAAAATCCACTCGTTGCGAGCGATGGACTATTTGAAATAGTAGGTAACGATATTGATCTTAATCCGGGAGATTCATTTTCTGAGATAGTGCTAGTTCCGTCTG
>CALLPK010000089.1 GCA_938015415.1 uncultured Saprospiraceae bacterium | reverse complement strand
GTTCATAGGCATTGTAATTCCCCCCTGGATCATTATCGACTGTACTCGCTGCACATAAGCTTCCATCTGCATTGAATTTTGCAAACACAGTTCCATATCCACCAGAGCCGTCTGTTGTTGGAGCATCAGTACCATTGATATTTAAATATACTTCGCCGCTTGGGGCTACAAAAAAGCCAACAATATCATCAGAGAAAGATCCACCATATAAGGTAGAGAAAATTATGTTACCATCCAGATCCAGATGCATTATTAAGGCATCTCTGTTTCCATTTGGAGTACTACCATCTGTTGTTGGAAAATCTGAGCTATAGACTTCCCCTAATAAATAAAACGATCCATTAATGAATTTTACATCATGAGGAACATCATAAGCAGATCCTGGATATAATTTGGAATGAATTAAATTTCCAGATAAGTCGTATTTTCTAAAATAAATATCATTATTCCCTTTGTGAACACTTCCATCCGTAGTTGGGAAATCGCTACTTACAGTTGCTCCGAAAACATACATAAAAGTACCATCTGAATAAACAGAAGTATAATCTGCAAAATAATTTTCAATACCATTTCCTCCATAAACCGTACTAAAGGTAACATTTCCAGCAGCATCAAAAATCGTTAAAGTAGCATCATCAAGACTACCTGAATAAGTACTACCATCTGTGCTTGGAAAATCTGCAGATCGTGTCGATCCAGCTAATATGACTTGATTATTGATGACAGTGATTCTCGCATCCTCCTCTTGATTACTTCCACCATGTACCGTTGCATACTGAAGATTCCCACTCCCATCATATTTAAGTAACAGATAATCTGTAGGACCGCCTGAAGGTATCGTACCGTTTGTTGTAGGAAAATCACTCGAATTAGCATAGCCCGCTAGATAAATATCTGTACCCTCAATTACCATTTCACTAGGGCTATCATTAGCATCTGTACCTCCAATAACAGATGAAAATAAAAGCGTACCATCTAAGGCATACTTCTGTATAAAAATATCCTCATTTCCACCTCCACTATAGGTCGTTCCATCCGTCGTTGGGAAATCAGCAGAACTTGTATATCCTGCTACGACTATGTTTCCATTGTCATCTACTTCCATCACATCCCCTTGGTCGTAATCTGATCCACCTATATAGGTACCTAATATCTGATTGCAATTAGGGTCAATCACAGCAAGATAAGCATCTGTAGGCTCGCCAGTATGCCAGTTCTCCCCATTGATTACCGGAAGGCTTACAGCAGTTAAGGGATCGTAATGCCAAGGAGTAAAATAGATATAAGTATACCCATTAATTGTTTTGGCTTCAACACTACTGTTTATCCAATCTGCATCATCATTCAAGATGGTGGCGCAGTCGATGTAGCCTTGGGACTGTAATTCATCTGGCACCAGAAAACTTGCAAAAAGGCAAATAAGTAAAATGATCTTTTTCATAAAAAAATTTGATTGGGTTTGATAAAATGTTTTCAATATTTCAATAACCATATTATTAGGCTCATCTATGAGCCATTTTAAGGTGGGTACTACTTTAGGCTTAGTATCTCATTATTTAGAAAATAAACTGGGTAGTTTTTATACTTGGATTATTTGGTTATAATCAAGCTTATCAATCCTCTTCAGAGAAACCAGAAGCTATAATCTTATGGTATAAAAAGGGTGCCAGACCGGCGAAAAAAGAATCTTTAATTTATTTAGTGTGACATCGAAAATGGCCATTAACATGGAACAATCTTTTCAGGTAAGGGATTATTGTATAAAAAATGTGTTTTGTGCTGTAAACTTGGATTGGATATAAGAGCTTGTTTAAAACATAAAAAAAGCTGCTTTCCCTGACAAGGACAGGAAAGCAGCGATAAAAAACTGTTTAAATCAGTCTTACGACGTGCCGGGAAGGGTATCGCTTCCGGTTAGTTCGTGTTGAGAACAATAAAATTTGGGGGATAGCCTCCAAAAAAGAGACAATACCAAAATACTGGTGACCGGGCGAAAATTGACGCATTGCATCGCTAATTTTCATCCATCGTGAAAAACAAAATTTGATTAACAAAAAAGATATGTCCCAGGATTATTGGACTCAAAAATGTTTAATCTTTGGTGATGTGTGAAAAAGTGTCTGAATTTAGCACGTGGTGTTTTGCTACTCTCAAAGGTACGACCAATATTCTGTTTTTCTCATACCCGTTTATGGGTATTTTTCGTATATCATTATTAAACATCTTACGTATTGTTTATCATAAAATTTATATAAAAAATTATTATATCCTGTCCACCCTGTTTCTTTTTGTGAATTAAGATTTTCGTTTATCCAAGAGGGAAATAAGAGCTTGTAACGTTCTCCGTTCATTTGCGTAAGCTATTGTAAACCAACCATTTAAAATCATCCCTGCGTTAATTAATCCCTAAAGGCTCCAATCTGCTAACTATTAGGTGGCTATTACCACAGAAATAGGGTAACTTTGCACCTGTTTTCAAAAAACGCAATAAGCATTTTACAATGAAAGAAATTAGAAATATTGCCATTATCGCCCACGTCGATCACGGCAAAACTACTTTGGTGGACAAGATTTTATACCAGAGTGAACTCTTCCACGAAAAGGATGAGAAGAAAGAATTGATTCTGGACAATAATGACCTGGAGCGGGAAAGAGGGATTACGATCCTTTCCAAGAATGTTTCCGTGGAGTATAAAGGCACCAAAATCAATATTATCGACACGCCGGGTCACGCCGATTTCGGGGGTGAAGTAGAGCGGGTACTGAACATGGCCGACGGAGTTTTACTACTCGTCGATGCTTTTGAGGGCCCAATGCCACAAACCCGCTACGTACTGGGTAAAGCCATTGCACTAGGTCTTAAACCAATCGTGGTCGTCAACAAAGTGGATAAAGAAAACTGTCGTCCGGAAGAAGTGCAGGAGATGGTTTTTGACCTGATGTGTAACCTGGACGCGACGGAAGATCAGCTGGATTTCCCAACCGTTTACGGTTCGGCCAAGAACGGCTGGATGTCTGCGCACTGGGAAGATCAAAAAGAAGATGTAACCTACCTGCTGGATCAGGTAATTGAGCATATCCCTACGCCAGAAATCGTAGAAGGGACGACGCAGATGCAGATCACGTCTATTGACTATTCTAATTATATCGGCCGAATCGCCGTAGGACGGGTGAGTCGTGGTATGCTAAAAGCCAATTCTCCGGTTTCGTTGGTAAAACGAGATGGAACGATTGCGAAGAGCAGAATAAAAGAACTATTTGTTTTTACCGGTTTGGGTAAAGAAAAAGTCGACGAGGTACAGTGTGGTGACTTATGTGCGCTCAATGGAATTGAAGACTTTAATATCGGTGATACGGTCGCGGATTTTGAAAATCCGGAAGGTCTGGTACCAATGGATATCGACGAACCAACGATGAGTATGTTATTTACCATCAATACTTCGCCCTTTTTTGGTAAAGAAGGAGACTTCGTTACCTCTCGTCATCTTCGAGATCGACTATTTAAAGAAACGGAAAAAAATCTTGCACTGCGCGTAGAAGAAACCGAATCTCCGGATGCTTATACAGTTTATGGACGTGGCGTGCTGCACCTTTCTGTACTCATCGAAACGATGCGTCGTGAAGGCTACGAATTACAGGTTGGAAAGCCCCGGGTAATTATCAAGGAAGTAGATGGTGTCAAACACGAACCAATCGAAATGATGACCATTGACGTGCCAGAAGCAACGGCAGGTAAAGTCATTGAGCTAATCAATATGCGTAAGGGAGAAATGACCGTGATGGAACCACGTAACGACCTGATGCACCTCGAATTTGAAATTCCTTCCAGAGGAATTATCGGATTACGAAACAGTATTTTGACAATTTCTGCGGGTGAAGCAATTATGGCGCACCGCTTTTTACATTTTGCTCCGTGGAAAGGGGAAATTCCGAGTCGGTCAAAAGGAGTTTTGATCGTGCACGAAACGGGAACCAGTATTCCTTTTGCCCTCAACAAATTACAAGATCGTGGACACTTCTTTATTCCACCGGGCGTGGAAGTTTACGAAGGTCAGGTGATTGGAGAACACAATCGTGACAATGATTTGATTGTCAATGTTACCAAGACTAAGAAAATGTCTAACATGCGTTCTTCGGGCGCCGATGATAAGGTAAAGATTGCTCCGCCATTGATTATGTCTCTGGAGCAGGCCATGGAATACATCGACGACGATGAATACGTGGAGTTGACGCCGAAAAATATCCGACTCCGTAAGATTTATCTAAAGGAACACGAACGTAAGCGTGGGAAAGGAGTGATTGCTTAATAAAAAAAGCGGCACCAAATTGTTTTGGTGCCGCTTTTTTGTTGAATCGCTGAGCTTGTTGAATCGTTGAACTGTTGAATCGTTAAATTAGTTTTGTTTATCAAATAGCGGCAAGGGGTGAAAAATTGCGAAATCTTCCTTTCCGGGCCGGGTAAAATTTCAATAGGCGATTGAATTTTATTTTTAAGATAAAACCAACACATGCTAAGGTTCAGCGAGCCTAACAACTCAACGAGCGTAGCGATTCAACACGCTTTACATTTTATTCGCCGAAGAGAATATTCTACTCCAGTTAATACCATTCCAGATGCTGCCATTTTTGGTCGAAAACCAGATGAAGAGCGGCTTTCCAACGATGTGATCTTCCGGTACGTAGCCCCATACTCTGGAGTCTTCCGAATTGTGTCGGTTGTCTCCCATCATCCAATAATAGTCCTGACCAAAAGTATACTTTGTCGTTGGCTGACCATCAATTAAAATTCGGCCATTTTTAATATCCAGGGTGTGTCCTTCATAGGCCGTAATGACCCGCCGGTAAAGCTCAATATTATTGGGAGTGACCGTGACCGTTTCGCCTTTTCTAGGGAGCGTAATGGGTCCGTAGTTGTCATTAGTCCAGCCGGGGAAATTTTTCGGATCGTGCGGAAAGAGAATGTCTTCCCGTTGAGGAATACCCGGAATAGGTGTTACCGTAAATTTAGGATCCATTCCTTTAATTTGTTCTACCTGCTTATTGGTCAAGGCGTAGATTCGTTGGTCTCCCTGGTTACGAGTTGATCTGGTTTCGGCGAGAGAAACGCCCCACTCTTCCAGTTTTTCGGTACGGATAGAACCTCCGTTTAATCCTACCGTGTAACGGTACTGTAACTTGGATGGATTGGTAACCGGTTGATCATTAATATACACCTGCTTGTCTTTGATCTCCATTTTATCCCCTGGTAAAGCGATACAACGCTTAATATAATGATCACGCTTATCAATAGGACGAACCCGTACTGGTAGATTCTTGAACTGTGGATTATTTAATGCGCCGTACCGTCGTAAATCTTCCAAACTATAATTTCGATCCGGTCCGACGATGGTACTATCTCCCGCTGGATAGTTAAATACAATGGGGTCATTGCGATCTACATTTTCAAAAGCAGGTAATCGATGATATCCCAGGCTGGGCTTTTTTGTATAAGATTCCGTACCAATGAATGGAACCGTATTGTGTACTAATGGTAATTGTAAAACGGTCATCGGCGTCCGAATCCCGTAATGCGCTTTGGAAACAAAAAGGAAATCTCCGACCAACAATGATCCTTCCATGGAAGAAGTAGGAATCACAAAGGCTTCGATCAAAAACATTCGGATAAAGGCGGCGGCAAAGACCGCAAAAATGATGGCTTCGGCCCATTCGCGGCTGGCGCCTTTTTTATAAGGATTATTAGCCATTAACTTTCGGTATTCCCGATCATCGTTTTGCTCTTTGGCGGTACGAATCTGTTCCATGTAGGCCTTTTCCATAATAATAGCCGGCCCCAGATATTTCGCATCCTTATTGGCACCAATCATAAAATAAGAGATGGGTGCATAGATAACGGCCAGCGCGGCATCCAGAAAAGAATTTTTACCGAAAGAACGAACCATATCTACGTTCATCCCCGCCAGAATAAAAATATTGACGATGGGTAGGAGCAGCAAGGCGGCCCACCACTGCGGACGACCAATAATTTTACACCAGGTCATAAAGTTTAACCCGGGGATCAAGGCGTGAATGGCCGGTTGTCCCGCTTTTTCAAATACCTTGTAGAGACTGATACTCAACAAGATATAGTAGATAATCAAAAAAATAAGTACACTCACAATCTTTGGTTTTCGAAGTTTGGTTGGAGAAGTCGTTAAATAACTTCAGCTCATCAACTCCATTTAAAAATTTTCACAAATATAAACAGTTTTTCGGGCATCCTGCGCCGTTTATACTTCGTTTCAGTAAATATACAACTTTAAAGTACGAAATGTTTCGTAATTTAGAAAAAAGTTTTGAATTCGTGCGTTTTGGGTTATGATTTTTCTAGTAATGAAAAGCTACGGTGGTCGGGATTACTCCTCTTCTACCCATCCTTCGACGTAGAGTTTTTCTCCTTTGCGTTGTCCGCTGAAGAAGACTTTTACTTTTTTATTGAAGTAGCCTTTTTTGGTGGCATCGAAGGTGATGGATAAGGTTCCGACAGAGTCGGGTAAAGTGGGGATATTTTCCCAATTGGGAGCGGTGCAGCCGCAGTCGGGCCGGACATTGTCGATAGAGATGGGCTGGTCGCTGATATTTTTAAATTTAAAATCGAAGGTGACAGATTCACCTCTGAGGAGGTCTCCGAAATCGTGTTCGGTGGTGGTTTGCCATTGGACGACTTGGGTGTCTGCAGGGAGGGAGAAGGCGCAAGAGATAATTATTAACAGAGAAAAATACTTCACAATACAATATTTTAATTGCAGACAATAGGTCTGACGAAAATTAAACGAAAGATGATAGGCCTTTCTTATGTAAAGGTAAGCAATAACTGATTTTCGGATGTTTACAAAGTTAAAAGAAGAACAGAATTCAGCATTTTTCACATATCACTTTCCACCACCTCCCAGGTGTGATCGGCTAATAATTTCACCGTGGCAATAAAAGTATAGGGTTTTTTCCTGCCCCATTCGTCAGGTCCTACCATAGAAAGTACTTTGGTGGTTTCGTCGGCCTTTGTGTATAAATGGTAGATATGACTAATGAGCGGCTTAAAGTTCATTTCAGCGAGGTAAATATCCTCAGAGATGGCAACCCGATCCTGAATTTTTTTAGCCTGCAGGGCGAGTAGTTCGATTTGTTCGCGAATCTGATCCATCTGGGTATCTGCCTGCTCGTACATCGCCTGTACAGCGAGTCCTTTGGTCCGGCCACGATCCATAGGACGAATCACTACTCCCCCCACGGTATGTGCGTAGGGTAATAAGTGTGGATTTTCCGCTATTTTATCTTTATCAATGGGATTTTTTTTGGACAATTTGGGTTCTTTATCATCGGTAATATCCCGTCTTTTCTTTTCCATTATCGCCATTTTGTTGAGATGTTGAAGTGTTGAATGGTTAAAACGCTTTGCTCGTTGAACCTGCCTTTGTCGGCGGACAGGTCGTTGATTTGTTGAAATATAAGGACGAATTATAGGTTATTCCTGCGTTTTAACCTTCGTCAGCATATACGAAATTAATAAATTACTATTACCTAACGAAAATTTGCCTGCTTGGTTCACGAAAAAAGGCTGACTATCCAAAGATAATCAGCCTTCCACCGAAAGGTGTTCAAGGTGGTATGTGTGTTTAAATGTTTAGCCTTTTAAAGACCTCATATTTTATTTACTTCAGTTCGAAGCTACCTTTTCCGGCTAAGAAGCCTTTGTTATAAACTTCAACCTTGTATTCTCCTTCCTGGAATTCCGTGTTTGGCTCCCATAACATACAAGCTTGAGTTGCTTCGTTCGTGTAATCGATTTCTTTTACTTTCGTGTAACGAATTTCTTCGTCCATATTTGAAGTAAGGATTCCAGAACCTAAATCTTCGACCGCTAAAGTTTCGCCCGTTGGGTTGATAATTCTTACGTAGAATTTTTCAAGACCACCTTCTACTACTGCGTTGTCTGTGGCATCAAAGCATACTCTGATTCTGTCTACCGCACTAGCTCTGTTTTTACCTTTTACTTTTCCACTTTTGCGGATTTTAAAACCTTCTCCACTTACGGACATTACCTTTACCACGGATGCAATATTTACCTTATCACTCAAAGAAGCATTTTCATTTTCTAAGGACTCCTTCTGACTTACCAAGGCCGCCTTTGCAGTCACTAGTTCTTCGTTCATTACCCGAGCTGTAGCTACTTCACCTTCAAGAGTGACTTTAACTGCATTTAGCTCTCCGTTTTGCTGCACCAGGATTTCATTGTCTGCTTTAAGCTTGTTATTTTCAGACATATATCCGTCCATTTGAACTCGCAGGTTGGTCATCTCTTCTCTTGCTTTAGCCAAGTCATTTTTAGTAGATTTTCCCTGACGGATGTAACGAGCGATCTTGTCTTTTTGCTCCTTCAGCTCTATTTTTTGCTGATCGATCAATGCGTTCAGTTCTTCGTTGCTACCACGCATTTCTTCCAATTCAGAAAGAGACGCATAGTACTGCTTTTCCAGTTCAAGCTTTAATTTTTCTGCTTCGTCGATCTTTATTTCTTGTTGAGCGATCGTTTGATTGTTATTGACGTTCTGGAACATCAAAAAAGCACAAATACCTAATAGAGCGACAATAGCTACTGCTCCAATGGCAGTTAAACGTTGTTTTGAATCTTTTGAAAAACTCATAATTGATAATTTTATTTTGATTTAAAAAATCCTGACGTTGTTTGGTTTTCTCAGGTTTGAATAAAATACTTTAGAAAAGTTATTTTTAATATTTTGTTGTAGCAAATGTACGGTCATAAAGCGTTTCGAAGCAAATTTTGTTGCCCTAAATCCTTGATTTTCAGTTAAATTGGGTGTTAATACGGTTTTCAGAGAATTGGTTTTAATGGAAAACCCCTATACATTTTTGGGGTAAAATAGCTAGTTCGTATCAGTTGATATTTGCATTATGTATTTGGTGGTTGTAGATACTTTGATATTTTTCCTACCTTTAATCGGCTTTTAGCTATTGGCTATCGGCTAGGGTGTTCAATTGATGAAAAAAACTTCTGTACTTTTGTCATGTAATTTGCTCCAAGATTTTAGCTTTCCTTTATTCTTTCTGTTCATTTTTTTTGCAGAAAAAAAAACGAAACAAAAAAATCTGCCGCCTGTCGCATTTTTCGAATTCGGCACTTCTAATAAAATGTCAAAC
>CALLPK010000088.1 GCA_938015415.1 uncultured Saprospiraceae bacterium | reverse complement strand
ATAAAAATGTTTAAAGGTTAAATAATGGAAATAAATTACGATATTGAGATAAGAAAAAAGAATAGTTAAGTTTTTTTGTTGGAAAGTGAGATAGAGGGAAATGGTTGAGGGGGAGTTGCGACGAAGGAGCTTTGTTCAACATTATATAGGAACAGAAGGTGGGCCAGATTTAATTGAATCTAACGGAGAAATTTTAAATGATACCACATTTCTAATAACCTCCACAAAATATTTTAACGAAAATACAGATTATGAGGATAGACTATATAAGTTTAAGAAATTTCCAATAAAGCCTGACTCTACAAATTATATTAGAGATCATAGGAATAAATTTGGGGAGAAGTAAAGGAGAGAATCTATCAGGTGAAATTAAAATCATTTATCAAATAAGTATAGCACAAATAAAAGCAGCGGTGCTAAAACAAATCGAAGAAGCTGATATCTAGGGTGTTCAATTGATGAAAAAAGCTTCTGTACTTTTGTAATGTAATTTGCTCCAAGATTTTAGCTTTTTCTTTATTCTTTCTGTTCATTTTTTTTGGCAGAAAAAAAACGAAACAAAAAAATCTGCCGCCTGTCGCATTTTTCGAATTCGGTACTTCTAATAAAATGTCAAACCAAATAAACTCGCTTTGAAAGTCTGTTTATTTTTTGTAATTAATTTATTATCAGTCTTTTATTTTTCATTCATCAGACGATTAGCTAACACAGTATTTGTTTTAAGACAATTTATTAATGCACCGAATGGAAAAAAGCCTGCCTGCGTTCCTTGGAAGGCAGGCTCAAGGTCGGAGGTTTCGCTTAAAGCAAGAACTGTTTCATTCATCAAGGGAACTCTGTCAAAATATTTTTTCATAAAATCTTGATTTAATTATCAAAATTTACAGAAAAAAATTTTCACATATACTGAGTAGATTGAACACCCTAGCTGATACCCGCCTGCTAAAAATAACTTTTGAACTTAAAATTTAAACACAAAATTTAGAATAAGCCCGAAAATCCGCACATCAAAAAATCCACCCATCAAAATCAACCATTCCTCTCAATATAAGCCATCGCATAATCCACCTTCTCGGGACCCATCCGACCATCCAGCGCCGCCACCACATCCTTCCGCCGAATCGGATCCGGTAAATTTTCCATCAACTCTAAAATCTGTTTCAATTCCGTTTTGGAAATCAATCTTTTGAGTTCCACGTCGGCACCGTTGGCGTAGAGTGCTGCCAGACGACTACTTACTTCCTCGGGCGTCAGACCATGACGCATCGCAATTTCAACAATCGGCAATCCACGTTTGAGCAGTTGAATCATCCCTTCGGATTTTTCGTCCAGGGTTGCTTTTGTATTTTTACCACCACCTTGCTCCGCCTGGTACCGCGCAATCGCCCGCATAAAGATCGGACCGTACTGCTCCATTTTTACATCTCCGACCCCACTGATCGCCCGAAAATCGACTTCCGTCACCGGCAGTTCTGCCGCCATTTCCTGCAAACTGGCATCGGAAAAAACAATGTACGGTGGAATACCTTTCTTCCGCGCCAGGTCTTTTCGCAGTTGTCGCAATACTTTGAATAAATCATTTTTAACACGGTTGCGCTTCTTTTCTTTGTGCACATCGCGCTTGCCTTTTTCTCGTCGTTCTTTTACCTCGGCCATTCTCGCCAGCTGGATTTTTTGTTTGCCAAATAAAACGCGCTGTGCTTCGTCGGTCAGTCGGAGTACGTGGTGCTGATCGTACGCGATTTCCAGTAATCCGATATTGATAATTTGCTGAATCAAATATTGCCAGTCCCGGCTGCTGATGTCCGCGCCGGCGCCGTAGGTTTTAATTTTATCGTAGCCTCGTTCCAGCACTTCCCGTCTGCGGGAGCCCCGTAAAATATCGATGAGGAGATTTACCCCGATTCGTTCCTTCGCCCGGGCCACCGCCGAAAGCGCTTTTTGAGCAATGATCGTTCCGTCAAAAAGAGCGGGTGGATTTTTACAAATATCACAGTTGCCACAATTGTCTCCCAGATTTTCACTAAAATAGTTCAACAGGATTTTTCTCCGGCAGATCAATGCTTCGGCGTACTGTTGCATCCGTTCGAGCTTGGCCAGTTGAATGCTTTCCTGCTCGCTCACGTTTCTTTCGATGATGTCCCGCAAGGTCATCACGTCGCTGTAAGAATAAAATAGCAGGGTATCCGCCGGAGCGCCGTCTCGTCCCGCCCGGCCAATTTCTTGGTAATAGCCTTCCAGATTTTTGGGCATATTATAATGAATGACCCAGCGTACGTTGGATTTGTCAATTCCCATTCCGAAGGCAATCGTCGCACAGACGATCGGAATTTTATCGTTGATAAAATCTGTCTGGACATCGTTACGTTCCCGGCTCGTCATCCCGGCGTGGTAATAATCGGCGTGGTATCCGGCACCCGATAATTTGCGCGCCAGCGACTCACATCCTTTTCGACTCAGACAATATATGATTCCCGAAGTATTTCTTCTTTTACGCACAAATTGCACAATTTGCTCGTAGCGTTTTTGTCCGGGACTTACGGTCAGACTCAAATTGGGCCGGTCAAAAGACGAGATAAAAACGTGTGGATTTTCAAGTCCCAGTTGTGTCGTGATATCCCGGCGGGTAATTTTATCCGCCGTGGCGGTCAGCGCAATCACCGGAATGTCCGGAAATGTCTTTTTAAGAAATTTCATCTGCGTATATTCCGGACGGAAATCGTGTCCCCAGGAAGAGATACAGTGGGCCTCGTCAATCGCAAAAAGATTGACGTTGCCTTGCCGTAGAATAGGCAGAAAATTGGGGGAAAGCATTTTTTCGGGAGACACATAGAGCAATTTGATCTCTCCGTGGTAAATTTTATTTTCGATGGTCGTCTGCTCGTTGAGGGTCTGGGAACTATTCAGAAAAGCGGCCGCAATTCCGTTGGCCAGCAATCCTTCCACCTGATCTTTCATTAGTGAAATTAGTGGAGAAACCACCACGGCCATCCCCTCCATTGTGATCGCCGGAATCTGAAAACACATGGACTTGCCACCTCCCGTCGGCATCAGTACGAGGGTATCCCGTTTATCGTAAACGCCCTGAATAATTTCTTCCTGTCCGGGACGGAAATTATCGTAACCAAAGTATTTTTTGAGGGCAGTGCGGGCGTGGTCGAGTTGAGCGGTTTCCATAAAAATAGAAATATTTAAAAAATGAATAGAAGCTTTCCCGAAAATGAAACGGCGTGTCTTCTTGCAAATTTAAACAAAATGTGGGAAAATACGAAAAGGTAGGAGATTGTTGGCTAGACCACGTTTACTAAACCTACACTAAAATATGTGGATAGGTTTAGTAAACGTTTAAACGTTGTCGGCTGACATAGAGTTTTACACAAAAAGTGACATAAAATTGGTAACATATTTCTATTCAATATTTTGTCCAATTTAAATCCATCCATCCCAAGATTTAAACATCTTCCTTTGATTTATATTTTTATTGTTCATTTTTTTGGCAGAAAAAAAACGAAACAAAAAATCTGCCGCCTGTCGCATTTTTCGAACTCAGCGCTTCTAAGAAAAAGTCAAAGTGAATAAACTCGCATTCTAATTTTTAGAATTATTTACAAATGTTTTTTATCAAACTTTTCAGATTAATTGTCATTATTTATGCTCACACAATATTCACTTTAAGACTTTTTCTTAATGCACTGAGTGGAAAAAAGCTCAAGGTCGGACACAAAACTTCGTCGATTACAAGAACTCTTTTTCTAATCTTCGAAAAAATGTGTAAAACCATGTGTCACTTTTTGGTTAGAACTCTAAGGCAGCCGACAACGTTCAAACCCCTAATCGCACATCTCCAATACCATGTCCAGCAGAAACTCGTAGGGAATAATTTCAAATTCAGAAATCTGGTTGGCCCGTTCAAGTGGCATTGCGCTTAGTTTTTTGAGATCTGGTTCGGCGTACCGGAGAAAACGGACCCGGTGAAATTCAGCGGTGACCAGATGAAGCAAAATATTGACAAAACAATTACTACGATAGAATTCATCCTTTTTCAGGTAGCGGCTGGAATAAATTTTTAAAGCGTTTTGGCGATCAATAATATAGTCGTAGTTCTTGCGGGCGAGGGCAATTAAAATTTGTAAAACGAGAATATCGATATTGTAGCCTCTTTTATCTTTAGAAAAAGAAGGCGTTTCATTCAAAAATTTTCCGAGTCGAAAATGGGGGAGGGAAGGTTGTAAATTTTGCGGGATTTTTTTGGTCAAATTGAGCAGGTAAAGGTAGGCGTGAATTAGTTTATAAGTTTCCTGAATGCCTGTACCTCGGAAAGCTAGTTTAGTGTTTTTTAAAACGGGATAAAACGTGGAAGGAATGGCGTCGAATTGTTTGGTATAGATCAGGTAAATCAGTTCATACTGTTTGAATTTAAACCAGTTGATCGAAGCCTTGGTAATCAGTTGATCGCATTCGACACTTGCCGCTTTGGCTTGCGGATACTGAGCCAATTGTAAATGAGCGGAAAATTTTCGTAACATAAAACTACCAATCTGATTACGAAGATTAAAGGGTTTGGCGCGCAGTTTTTGGATGGCTGTATCGCAGGATTGAATCAGGTTTTGGGGATCATGGCTAATTTCGTAACGGATATTATGGATGAAATAGGCGAATACCGTAAAGCTATGTGTTTCGATTTTTAAGTCTATTTTTTGCAATTGCTCACTGAATTCTTCGGCCAGTTGCATGGTGATTTTATTATCTGACTTGGAAAAAGCGTAGGGTAGCACGATCCTTTCGTAGAGCGATTCGGCCAGGAGTACTTTTTCTAAAATAGCAAAATGATCCTTCACCAGTTGGTCGTAATACCCAAAATCCTTTTGGCTTCCTTTCATGGTGGCGGCGTACAATCGCAATAATCGACTGAGGTCTAGTACGATCTCGGTAAATTCAAAATGCAATGCTTTTTTAAGGGTACTTACCGCTAAATATTGCGCGCTGTTCCGCATTCCTTTTCCAAATAAAATCCGTACGGCCACCCAGTTTTTATGACAACGAAAATAGGCTCTCTGAATGTCTGAATAGGCGTTGCTTTTATATTCTATTAGAAATAAGCGGTCAATCAATTTTTGCTTAAATCTAGACTTCAATTTCCGGTAATACTCGGTACTTGCTCCCCGCGCTAAAAAATAAGCCTTGGCATCTTGATCCGTCTGAAACGTATTATCCTTGATTCCATCAAAAAATAATTCATAATTGGAGCGCTTTTCAGGATTGGTGGTAGATTGGATTCCCTTTCTGTAAGAATCGAAGAGCGTAATAATTTCTTTAAGAAACTGCATTTTGAATTTTTTTACAGAAAAAGCTAGATAAATAAAAAGTTAAATAACTGATTTATAGGGTTTTAGTATTTTAAATACTAAAAATAGTAAATATTATTGAGGTCTCAAAATAACATCAACTGATAGTTAATTGGTTAGGTAAAATAGTACCTTGATTACCAGTTCTAAACCTTTCGTTTAAGCACAACTATTTTTTAATACTTCGTATTTAAACTTCCTAAACAATACAACACCCTTTCGGTGGCTCCGTTTTGATTTAATGCCTTTAGCATTGAAGCAGGCGGGTGTTGTTTAGGATATTTTTATTATATAGTATTATATAAATATATAAATAATTAATTGATATTTAGGTGCTTAGGTTGTAAAAACCTATTTTAAGTTCAAATGCAAAGGCCCCGAATCTGATGCTTTTGTTTTGTTATCGTTCGCATTGACGAATAGTTTTGAAGAATTATTAACCATCAAAACCTTTCGTTTATGTTTACTTTTATTATTGCCTTACTACTACAATTAGGAACCATCACCTCTGCCGCTGATTTTAATGCGAATGAGTTCAACGAGCAGACAGGCGTTTACCAGCAGGAACTCATTATCAAAGATGAGATCGTTTATTGATTTTAACTAATTTGAAAAGAATACATCCTTGAACCTACCCATTATTTTAAACAACTTTTATCAATAAGAATGATGGGTAGGCTCTTTTAGCATATTGCCATCCCAAATACGGTACTCTTTTTATCTACTTAGTGTATATTTGTCACTAAAATATACACACCATGTCCCAACAAAAAAATATTATCATCGACTTCGATAGTACCTTCGCTTCCGTCGAAGCCCTCGAAGAAATTGCCGACATCGTTTTGAAAGGTCGTAAGGACAAATCTAAAATTCTGAACGAAATAAAATCCATCACCAATTTGGGCGTGGACGGTACGATTACTTTTAACGAATCCCTCAGCCGTCGAATGGATTTATTGACGGTTCACCAAAAAGATCTGGAAAAGGTAATTCGTCGCTTAAAAAGAAAAATTTCTACTTCCTTTTCTCGTAATAAAGCATTCTTTAAAAAATATCAAGGCAATATTTATATTATTTCCAATGGGTTTAAAGACTTTATTGATCCAGTTGTAGCGGACTACGGAATCGACGGCGACCACGTGCTGGCCAATACCTTTTTATATAACGACGAGGGATGGATTACGGGGTTTGACGAAAAAAATCTGCTGGCACACAGCAAGGGAAAGTCTCGTACGTTAAAGGCGCTAAACCTCCCCGGCGAAAGTTATGTGATCGGAGACTCTTACACGGATTACGAAATGAAAGAAGCAGGCATTGCCCATAAGTTTTTTGCCTTTACAGAAAATGTTTTACGCGAAAATATTCTGGAAAAAGCAGATCATATCACGCCTAGCTTTGACGAGTTTCTCTACGTTAATGATATGCCAAGTGCTTTATCTTATCCCAAAAACAGAATTAAGGTATTGCTGTTAAACGGCGTCGACGAACGCGCGGCAGAACTCTTCCGGGGCGAAGGATACGAAGTCGTTTTAGGACCCAAAAAATCCACCAAATCCGGTTTGAAAAAATTAATTAAAGATGTTTCGATTTTGGGCGTACCCGCTCACCAGGCCGTAACGGGAGAATTACTGGATCAAGCCAATCGACTCATGGCTATCGGAATTTTTGGGGGTAGTACCAATCATGTTGACCTCGTTGCGGCAGCCAGTCGCGGAGTCATTGTTTTCAATGCGCCTTACGCCAATACCCGTTCACTAGTCGAAATGGTTATTGGTAATATTATTATGTTGTCCCGTAACGTCCCTTACCTGAGTAGTCAGCTAAAGGCGGGAAAATGGGAGATTTCTAAAAAGCCCGGTTATGAAATCCGGGGCAAAAAACTTGGAATCATCGGTTACGGAAACTCTGGCACCCAACTTTCGGTACTCGCCGAATCGCTCGGAATGGACGTTTATTATTATGATGTTTTTGAAAAACAAGCCATCGGAAATGCTACCAGATGTAATGGACTACGGGATTTGTTGAGGAGAGTGGATATTGTTTCTATTCATGTAGACAATCGTCCGGAGAACGAAAACTTTTTTGGCAAACGAGAATTTAAAGCTATGCGGGATGGCGCT
The DNA here is from genome assembly GCA_938015415.1 of uncultured Saprospiraceae bacterium. Lineage (GTDB taxonomy): Bacteria > Bacteroidota > Bacteroidia > Chitinophagales > Saprospiraceae > JALZUU01. Next base: position 7,141 of record CALLPK010000088.1, on the reverse strand, counting down.
ATCTTTTTAAACTTGAGTAGCGGACAGGCAGTGGAAATGGATGAGTTGTACAAAAGTCTGAAATCTAAAAAAATCGCAGGAGCAGCTATCGATGTTTTTCCGACGGAACCTACTAATGGGTACGGTGAGTTTACTTCCCGACTCTCCGAATTGGACAACGTTTTACTGACGCCACATATCGGCGGACAGACCCTCGAAGCGCAGGAAAATACATCAGAAGTTTTGCCCGGACAGATCATTGAATATGTAAATACCGGAAGTACTTTTAACGGTGCCAACTTTCCTTCTCTGCAATTGCCTATTCTAAAGAATGCTCACCGCTTGATTCATATTCACCAGAATAAACCGGGCATACTCGCTCGCATCAACAGCGTATTGGCGCAACATGGTATCAACATCATTGGCCAGTATCTGCAAACCACCGAAGAGATCGGCTACGTGATTACAGATATCAATAAAAAGTATAGTCCTGAGGTACTAAAAGATATGAAGGAAATCCCGGCAACGATTAAATTTAGAGTGCTTTATTAAAAATCTGACTAGCACCTCATCCCATAAGTAAATGATAGATTAGACAAAATAAGAAAGAGAGAAATCAGTAATCTGAGCGCGGGAGGGAACTACTCTTTAGGAGGTTGAGAGGTGAGAAGCGTAAAAAAAAACAAAAAAATGCGGCTTCCAAACAAATTGGAAGTCGCATAATTTATACAGTATATCGGCCAGTCAGTGATTACTTACCGCCGTTTAATTTATCCTGTAGTGCTTTCAGTTCATTCCAGTTGCCTTTAGCGGCTAATTTAGCCTGCTTTGGCCAAGAACCTGGATTGTGCATCGTATATCGAGGACCAGCAGCAGCTAAAATTCCTTTCAGTGTAGCTTGCTTGGCTTTGCCCAGATCAGCGAAAGTACGAATACCACCTTTGTTTAGGTGTTCTGCGATTTTTGGTCCGATTCCTTCAATTTTTTTCAAATCATCTTTAGCGGTAGATTTGCTTACCTTCTTAACTGCAGGTTTGCGGGTAACTTTACGAGTAACTTTAGCGGCAGCCTTTTTTGGGGCAGCAGCTTTTTTAGCGGTAGTCTTTTTGGTAGTTGCAGCTTTTTTAGTGGCTGTCTTTTTAGCACTACTTTTTTTAGCTGTTGCCTTCTTAGCCGTTTTGTTTACGGTAGGAACACTTACGATGGAAACAACGGAGTTGTCAAAACCAAAAGGATTAGGTACGTAGCCATCCGCTTGCCAATCGTTTTCCCACTTTGATTTTCCAATTAAATAGCGGAATTCGTAATTGCGGCCAGTTTTTAATTCAACGGTAGCAGTGTAGTCGCTTTTGCCAGCTTTCATCTTTGTGGCTTTCTTTTCATTCCAGTCATTCCATTCTCCGACTAACTCAACACTTTTACCTTTTGCTACCGCTTCTTTAGGTAAGCTGAAGGTAATTTTACAGGTTGGCTTGGATTTCGAAAATTGTTTTTTTAACATTACAAGAGAATATTTAGTGATTTAAAAAATGAATTTATAATTAAAAATTACCATCATTGAAAACAAGATTGAATGTAAAGGTGATTATGGTAATTTTCTAATTTGAAAATGCGATTGATTACGGAGTAAAATCAAGTTTTTGAACCGCACTTTTACGGCCCTTCGTTACCTAATACGTTCCTTAATCTTTTTTGATGCGCTTCGTTCTTATTCCTCGAAAATTGGTTTGATTCAGTACAGTTACGAAATAGCTTCTGAAGTTAGCTAGGTAAGTAGTAGGTAAAGGTTAGGATAGTTGTACATTAGTAACGGTCTTTTGTTACTGATTTTTACAAAAACGCTGCAAAAGTACTAAGAATCAATAACATAAACATAGTTTTTATTAAAAAATTATTTTTTTTTCCTAACTTAATGGTTCTTAATCTTAATTTTTAAAAAAAATAATCATTAGAAAACGATGACGAAATCAATACTTTCTTCCCTCTTGCTGCTCTTGTTCCCCATTTTATTAGGTGCACAGGATTCCGAAACTTTAAAACCGGTTCACCAGCTTTTTGATGGAATGCGTGCGGGTGATTCTACGGCGGTTCGTACGGCTTTTATGCCAGATGTTTTGATGGAAACGGTGCTCACTAATAAAGAAGGAAAAGTGAAGGTAAAGAAGGGAAAGTTATTGGATTTTGTTACCGCAGTGGGTACTCCGCACGACGAGCAATGGGACGAAAAAATTTGGTCCTATAAAATCCGAAAAGAAGGAAACCTGGCAACGGTCTGGACGGATTATACTTTTTACCTGGGAGACAAATTAAGCCACTGCGGGGTCAATTCTTTTACCCTGGTGAAGCAATTAAATGGCTGGAAAATTAAACACCTCATCGATACACGCCGCCGGGAAAATTGCCAAACCAATATCACCGATCCTCGTGACGAAGCGATTAATCAATTAATGGATAACTGGCACCACGCTGCCGCTACGGGCGATGAAGTGGTCTTTTTTAAGACCCTTGGGCCGGAATCTATTTATATAGGAACTGATGCTTCCGAGCGCTGGACCAAAAAAGAATTTGAATCCTTCGCCCTCAAATATTTTGAGCGGGATACCGCCTGGGCTTTTCAGCCGCTGGAGCGGAAAATTTATTATAGTAAAAAAGGAGACGTCGCCTGGTTTAACGAAACGCTCGATACCTGGATGGACGTCTGCCGAGGATCTGGTATTCTGGAAAAAAATGCTAATGGCAATTGGATACTACAACACTATCATCTCGCCATTGCGGTGCCCAACGAAAAAGTAAAAGGCTACCTGAAATTACTGGAAGAAAAGTAGGGCGGCTGGAGTGTTGAAATGTTGAATCGCTTCGCTTGTTGAGATGTTTAATCGAAAACAGATTTAGGGCTTTTAAGATATTTTACTCAACAACTCAACAACTCAACAACTCAACAACTCAACAACTACTTGCCATAAGCATTTATCCAGGCTAAAACTCCTCCCGTCAGATTCCGTACATTTTTAAACCCAAATTGATGGGTCAGCAATTGCTGTGCCTGGCCACTACGCGCGCCGGAACGACAGTGTATAATGATCTCCTGGTCCTTCTTATCCTCCAAATCATCCAGCGCCGTCATAATACTACCCAGTGGAATTAATTTTGCGCCAAGGTTAAACTCCTCGTACTCATGCGGCTCCCGCACGTCAATGAAAATAAACTCCTGGCCACTATCCAGTTTTTCTTTTAATTCTTTAATATCAATATACATCTTATAAATTTTTTAAATAGTTTTAATTATTTACTCAACAAGCGAAGCGATTCAACACCTACAAGCAATCATCCGGCTTATACTGCGTCAAATAAATATCTACCGAACTCCCAATCGACAATCTTTGGCTTTCTGAAAATGCGGGTACTTGTCGCCAAACGTACGCATTGTTTTCGTCCGTCACCGTCGCATCTTTAATAATCGAACCAATATTTAATTCAAAATTACCTACCAAAAACTCAGCTTCATTAAATTGCATACAAACCAATTCCGGGATCGGCACGCGACCTCCTTTTCGTTCTGTAATGACCACCTCTACGGTACTTCCCTTGTCTACCTTAAACCCGTCTCGTAGTTGGTCGGTAATATTTTCATCATTATAATAAACTTCTAAAATGGTATTAGGTTCTACCGTATTATCAAAACGTCTTGCCTTTATTTTTGTGTTAACCTTTAGACGACTCAATTTTTTCTTATAAGTATACAGTTCGTCGTTTCCTCCTGTGAGCCCAGGAATTTCTACTGCGTCAGCGATGGCTTTGGTCACAGTGAGATAGATTTTTCGATTTTTCTTTACTTGCGAATTGGCCACTGGCGTCTGAGAGAGTACTGTGTTGGCCGGCTGCCCGGGTAGGAAAAGGGAATCGTTGACGATGATGGAAAAATTTTGTTTTTTAGCTAATTTTTTGGCCTCGGGTAACGTCAATCCGGAAAAATCCTGCACTGCGTACGTTTTACCGTGTCGGGTATAACAATCCATCCACCAAAAGGTGAGTAAAAACACCACCATTACGGTAACGATCATACCTGCCAGATTTTTGAGGAATATCCAACTGGTTAGAAAAAGAAAAGCTTCGTGAAAAAAACGTTTTATTTTACTCATATTATATTGTAGTTGTTTTTTGATCGGCAAAGCCAAAAGTCATTATTTGATCAATAAAATCGTATGGTTTGTAACCGTTGATGGCCGACTGATGAAAGATACAGGTGGCCGGAGTCATTCCAGGTAAAGAATTTACTTCGATAATAATAGTTTCTACCTGTTGATCGGCAAAGATACGGACAAATGCGTCAATTCTGGCGTATCCCCGGATATTTAAAATTTTAGCAGCCTTCTCTAAATCTTCTTTTACTTGCTTCGCTACCTGCTCATAATTGACCTTCTTGGTGGCAAAACGCGCCGGCGTAATATTCTGTCCTTCTCCGGCCAGAAACTTTTCCTCCAATGAAAGAATTTCTCCTCCCGCCAACGCCTCTGAGGGTTCAAATATTTCGTATTTCAATTTTCCATTCTCGTAATGGGTTAGTAATCCTCCGGTAACTTCCAGAAAATGTTCGGCGCCTGCTGCGGTGATCAAATCTTCAATCAGAACGGCTCGCTTACGCGGAAATTCTTCTTTGGGTAGTAAATTAAGCGTTTGTAAATCCTCCGTAGCAATGACGTCTTCCGTACGGAATAGGGCTGCTAAATAAGCACGTAATACTTTACGGGTTTTAATGACTTTTACGGCAGAACTACATCCATCATCGACCGGCTTGGCAATAAATGGATAGTTAAATTTTTCTTCAATCTGATTTATAAAATCTTCTGCGCCCTCTTGATAATCCTCAACGGATAGCAGACTTTGTGAAGTAGTAGTGAATCCGTGTTGTTTTAAAAGTTGTAGGGTTTCATATTTGTTAATAGTAATTTGGGAGGAAGCATAAGGGGAACCATTATATGGAAGTCCTAGCTTGTCCAGTTCGCGTTGTACACTACCATCTTCTCCGGGGCGTCCGTGCAATCCGATAAAAACGCCATCGACCATTTCCTTCAGGCTTTCGTAGGTCAGTTGCTGTGGTACGAAAACGACATCGTCGGAAGCGTATTTTTTAGTAATGTTGGCACATTGCGCTTTAATGATTTCAATGACCGGATGTTCTTTATAATGATAAATTTTATCCCGGATATCGTCCGCGTTATCTTTTAATAACAGGTTAATTGGAATTTGGTAAAGCTCGTGTTTTTCGTCGCTCCCCGTCAGGAAAACCGGAATCGGTTCGTACTTGTTGGAACTGGCCAGTTTTTCAAAAATATTCCGACCACTTTCAACCGAAATATGTCGTTCGAAAGAATAGCCACCGAGCAGTACCGCAATCTTTAATCGTTCTCCTTTTTCCTTTTTCAAAGCTTCAATATCCTGATCGAGTTTGGCCAGCAAATTTTCGAAAGGCATTTTATCCAGACTTGTATGGATTCGTTCCTGTAAACTAACTCGGATAATATACGTCAAAAACTGAGAAGGGTTTAACCCAATCTCTGCGGCCTGATGAAAGAAAAAAGAAGAGGGAAGCATTCCACTCGTGGTATTGGGATCATTCAAAAATATCTCTTTATTCTTGTTGATGAAACCGTCAATCCGGGCGTAGGTATTAAATTCTAAATAATCAAACAGTTTCCGGCAGGCGGTTCTTATCTGATTGATCTCTTGATCGGGTAAATCAATGGGCGTAATTTTTCTGGAAAGACCGGGTAAATATTTAGATCGGTAATCAAAGACTTCTCCTCCTTTGACAATCTCGGTTGGTGGCAAACTGACCGTACTGCCCGTTTCTTTTTTGAGTACAATACAGGAAAATTCTTTACCTTCAATAAAGCCTTCCACGATGACCCGTTGCTCGCTCAGATGACTTTCCAACAATACATCGAAGTGATTCGGGTTTTCAAAATAAGTATTTAAAAATGCTAAAAGTTTAGCGGGGTGATAGAAGGTTTGTCCGGCGGCGGCCAATGGAAATCCCAGGCCACTGCGAATATCCGTCAGATCACGCAGATACGTAATCTGTTCTTGTCGCGTTTTGGCTAACCAGTCTTTACGTGCTAAAGTCGCGCGAAAAAAAGCGGCGTTGATGGCTTCGGTAAAGGTGGTTAAGTCTGATCCATCTGGTAATATTTTTACCCCGATTGAGGAACCCTGATTCGCCGGACGGATCACCATCGGAAACTTAATTTTCTCTATTGCCCGCCTAAAAATATTATCAGCGACCTCATTGTTCCAACTTGATTTTTCTAATACCAAAACGGGCGGACAAGCAAATCCACCTGCTTCCATTATTTTCTTTTGAAATGCTTTGTCCATCCCGATTGCGCAAGCCCGGACACCACTACCCGTATACGGAATCTTTAAACTTTCCAGCATTCCCTGTAGTTGTCCATCTTCCCCAAAAACACCGTGCAGCGATAAGAAAGCCAGGTCTATATGTTTGGCCAAATTTTCGGGTGCGATCCTTTGACCAATTTTGGAAATAATGGAATCTTGTCGTTCAGGAGAAAGCTCACCGAGACTTTCCAGGTATACCTGAAAACCATCAGGGTCTTCCGGTAACTCAGAAACGGGCGGATAAAAATCCCGGATCGTTCCCTTATAAATGTATTGCCAGTCCAGCAGGATAAAGTTGCGGTGGCTATCCACAAAAATGGGAACCGGTTCGAACAAGGATTTATTCAAATTGTCATACACCGTCCGTCCGCCGGCAAAGGCGATTTCTCTTTCCCGTGAAGGGCCTCCAAACAGAATTCCTATTTTTAATTTCAAAACATATTTTTTTGTAAAAACTTAAATATCCAGTAGCAAATATAATTTGTCCAAGTACTTTAATTTTTGACCTTTTATTATTCGCTGGTAATGAACGAGCATGCGATGGCAAAAATACGCAACTGAAAGGAAAATAAGCTATTAGATCTCTTTTTCTAAGGCTTGACCCATACTCCTGGACATTTGCGGCTTTGGAGCCACTCCTTCAGGCGGCTGGGAGGCAGAAAAAGGAGGAAAATGTCCAGTAGTATGGCGCTTGACCTACTGACAAACGATTATTTGCGCATTACCAGCAACTTTCCTACTTTCGCCCTGAAGGAAAAAACCTCAA